>JAFNVK010000163.1 GCA_017379815.1 Clostridia bacterium | reverse complement strand
TTTGCAAGTTTCGACCTTCGGTCGAAATTATCTCTTGGAGAACTGAGGTGCACGACGTGCAGCCTTGAGTCCGTACTTCTTTCTTTCCTTCATACGAGGATCGCGAGTCAGGAAGCCTGCAGCCTTGAGGGCAGGTCTGTACTCTGCGTCTGCAGCAACCAGGGCACGTGCAAGGCCGTGACGGATCGCGCCTGCCTGGCCGGAGATGCCACCGCCGTTAACGGTTGCAATGATATCAAACTTACCCTCGGTTCCGGTTACGCCGAAGGGCTGGTTAACGATCAGCTTCAGGGTCTCAAGACCAAAGTAATCGTCGATGTCGCGCTTGTTGATGGTGATCGCGCCGGTGCCGGGAACGATGCGAACGCGTGCAACGGACTTCTTTCTTCTGCCGGTGCCGTAGAAATAAGGCTTAGAACTTGTGTACATATCTCTGTCCTTCCTTTCTCAATCAAAACTCGTAAGCTTCGGGCTTCTGAGCCTCTTGCTTATGAGCGTCGCCGGCATAAACCTTCAGACGGGTGAACGCCTTTGCACCCAGCGTGTTCTTGGGAAGCATGCCCTTAATTGCGAGCTCCATTGCTCTCTCGGGCTTGGTTGCCATCATGGTCTTGGCCTGAACTGCCTTCATTCCGCCAATGTAGCCGGAGTGATGGTAGTAGTACTTCTGCTCCAGCTTCTTGCCGGTCAGAACTGCCTTCTCTGCGTTGATCACGATAACGAAGTTACCGCAATCGACGTGAGGAGTGAACTCGGGAGCGTTCTTGCCGCGCAGAAGGTCTGCAGCTGCAACAGCGGTCTTGCCCATGGGCTTGCCTGCTGCGTCCAGAACGTACCACTTGCGGACGACGTTTTCTTTTTTCTGCATAAACGTGGACATTGTCGTATTTCCTCCATATCAAACGTTAGACATATTTTTTCATGCTCGCCTATTATATCATAACAAAATCCCTTTGTCAACCCTTTTTTTGAATTTTTTTCAACAATTTTGATTTAGCACCCCTCAACCTCTCGTTTTCTCGCTTTTTTGGCCGTTTTTGCGCCAATTGCTCGTTTGCCACCCCTCTTTTTTTCTTCTTTTTTTCTCGCGTACGAAAGAAAAAAAGATCCCTTTCGGCCATTGTCCTCCCTTTGCTGACTTTTTTATAAAAGATGAAAAAAAACGATTGCATTCCATGGAAGAATATGCTATAATAAAAAGAGCATTTTCAGACGCGACGAATACGCACAGTGCAAAGGACAAGACTATGATTTTTGGAAAACACATCAATCGATATTACATCAAGCATGGCCCCATGCTGCTGCTCGGGCTTCTTGCGCTTTTGATGATCGACTATCTCCAGCTGCAGATCCCCAAGTTCTACCGCATGGTGATCAACGGCATCAACACGGGATCTGCCGATCTTGGAGGCGTCAGCGTTCCGTTTGACATGACGGTTCTGCTCGACCGCATCTGCCTGCCCATGATCGTGATCATCCTGGCCATGGCCGTGGGGCGCTTCCTCTGGCGCATCTGCTTCTTCGGCTCTGCCATCAAGATGGAGGCCGACCTGCGCAACCGGATGTTCGACCGTGCAAAGGACCTCTCCCGTCAGTACTACCAGGTCAACAAGGTGGGCGGCATGATGAGCCTCTTTACCAACGATCTGGAAACGGTGCAGGAGTGCTTCGGCTCGGGCATTCTGATGCTCTTTGACGCGCTTCTCCTTGGCGGCATGGCCTTTATTGAAATGTGGAAGATGGATCGCCTGCTCACGGGGCTTTCCATGATCCCCATGCTCCTGCTCCTGGCCGTCAGCGCCCTGATCGGAAGATACATGATGAAAAAATGGGATCTCCGCCAGGAGGCCTACTCCAGGATCTCGGATTTCTCGCAGGAAAGCTTCTCGGGTATTGCCGTGATCAAGTCCTTCGTCAAGGAGGGCAAGGAGCTTTGGGCCTTCAAGAAGCTCAACCGCGAGAACGAGGTCGCCAACGTGGAGTTTACCCGCTCCTCGGTTCTCTTGCATATTCTCGTCACGCTCTTCGTCGAGTCGGTGACCTGCGTGATCCTCGGCTACGGCGGATACCTCGTCTGGAGGGGTGCCTTCAATGCAGGCGAGCTGATGGAGTTCATCGGCTACTTCTCCTCCATCGTCTGGCCCATCATGGCCGTCTCCGAGCTGATCGACATGACCTCGCGCGGAAAAGCATCGCTCAAGCGCATCGGCGAGCTGATCGACGCCGAGATCACCGTTTGCGACGCTCCCGGCGTTACGCCTCTTGAGAACGTCAAGGGCCGCGTGGAATTTCGCAACCTGACCTTCCGCTATCCCGAGGCCGACTACGACGCCCTTCGCAACGTCTCCTTCTCGATCGAGGCAGGAGAGAACGTGGGACTGGTGGGCAAGACGGGTGCGGGAAAGACCACGCTCGTGGATCTGATCCTGCGCACCTACAACGTGCCCGACGGCACCGTCTTTGTGGACGGTCGGGACGTCAACACCGTTCCCATTCGCGACGTGCGCGCCGCCTGCGCCTACGTGCCGCAGGATAATTTCCTGTTCAGCGACACCATCGAGCGCAACATCGCCTTTGGCGTTGACACCCCCTCCCGCGAGGCGGTGGAGGCTGTTGCCATCCTTTCCGACGTGCATAGCAACGTCGTCGAGTTCTCGAAGGGCTACGACACCGTGCTCGGTGAGCGCGGCGTGACCGTTTCGGGCGGACAGAAGCAGCGCATTTCGATCGCGCGTGCCTTGATGAAGGACGCCCCCATTCTGATCCTGGACGATTCGGTCTCGGCCGTGGATACCAAGACCGAGCGCACCATTCTGGAAAATCTCCGTCGGACGCGCGCGGGAAAGACCACCATCCTGATCGCGCACCGCATCTCCACCGTCGAGCGCATGGACAAGATCCTGTTCCTGGACGACGGTAAGCTTGCCGCCGTGGGCACGCACGCGTCTCTCTACGACTCCTGCCCTGCCTACCGCAAGATGGTCGATCTGCAAAAGCTGGAAGAGGAAGGAGGAGAGGTCTGATATGTACGAATACTTGCCGCTTCTGATCGTTGGCGCGATCATCGGAGTCTTCTCCCTGGCCTTTATCCTCGCCTACGCACTGATCAAGAACAAGAAGGAAGCCATCGGCTTTGACCGCAGCATGAAGGATAGCGAGATCGCCGCGCGCCTGCTCCGCTATGCCAGACCCCACGTCAAAGATTTTCTGATCGTCCTTCTGATCATGCTGATCTCCATCGCCTACGATCTGCTGTCCCCCCTGATCATCGGTAACATTCAGGGCATCATCAAGGAGGAAAGCTTTGAGATCCACCGTCTCTTCCTCTCCGTGGGCGTTTATGCGGGCATCCTGATCGTCTCGCTCGTTTCCACCTATCTGCAATCCATTATTCTGCAAAAAACGGGACAGAAGATCCTCTCCGCCATGCGCCAGGATCTCTTTACCCACATTGAGAGCCTCTCGCACGAGCAGCTCCACCAGATCCCCGTGGGCAAGCTGGTCACCCGCGTGACCAACGATACCAACGCCATCTCCATGATGTTCACCAACATTCTGGTGAACATGATCAAGAACGTCTTTGTGATCGTGGGCGTGCTTGGCGCCATGCTCCTGCTCAACTATATGCTGACGCTGATGGTGCTTTGCTTCGTTCCCTTCATCGTCCTCTTTACCGTGATCTTCCGCAAGTTCTCGCGCAAGGCCTACCGCAAGGTCAAGGACGGCACCACCGACATCAACACCTACCTCTCCGAAAACCTCTCGGGCATTAAGATCACCCAGATCTTTAACCGCGAGGAGCAGAAGATGCAGGATTTTCTGGAAAAGAGCAACCGCCTCAAGCGGGCAAAGCAAAACGAGATCTTCGTCTTTGGTATCTTCCGCCCCACCGTGTATATGCTTTATATCGCCTCGGTCCTTTGCCTGCTCTACCTCGGCGGCCGCGGCTACATTAAGGATACCACCTTCCTGGGACAGCGCATCACCACCGAGGTGCTGGTCTCCTTCTACCTCTACATCTCCAAGTTCTTCAACCCCATTCAGACCATGGCGGAGCAATTCAACCGCCTGCAATCCGCCTTCGCCTCGGCCGAAAAGATCTTCACCATCTTTGACATGAAGCCCACGGTGGTGGACGAGCCCGACGCCATGGAGCTTGAGGAGATCCGCGGCGAGATCGAGTTCCGCAACGTGTGGTTTGCCTACAAGCCCGACGAGTGGGTGCTGCAGGACGTCTCCTTCCACGTCGATCCCATGCAGACGGTCGCCTTCGTTGGCTCCACCGGCTCGGGAAAGACCACCATTCTCTCGCTGATCTGCCGCAACTACGATATCCAGAAGGGACAGATCCTGATCGACGGCATCGACATCCGCAAGATCAAGATCGCTTCCCTGCGCCGCCACTTCGGGCAGATGCTGCAGGACGTCTTCCTCTTCTCGGGCACCATCCGAAGCAACATCGTTCTGCGTGAGGACTCCTTTACCGACGAGGAGATCCGTGCGGCCTGCAAATACGTCAACGCGGACTCCTTTATCAACAAGCTGGAGGACGGCCTTGACGAGATCGTGCGCGAACGCGGAAACAACTTCTCCGCAGGTCAGCGCCAGCTGCTCAGCTTTGCGCGCACCATCATTCACAAGCCCTCGGTCATGATCCTGGACGAGGCCACCGCCAACATCGACACCGAGACCGAGCTGCTCATTCAGGACTCCCTGGAAAAGATGAAGAACATCGGCACGATGCTGATCGTTGCGCACAGACTTTCCACCATCCAGCACGCAGACAACATCATTCTGCTCTCGCACGGACGGATCATTGAGCAGGGCTCGCACCAGGAGCTGCTCCACAAGAAGGGGCGCTACTATCAGCTCTACACCCTGCAATACAACAAGCAGCAGCTCAGCGCAGGCAAGTGACCTGCAAAGCCCGAGCAAAGCAAGAAAAAGAACCGCCTTCCCCGTCAGGGGAATGCGGTTCTTTTGTTTTTCGTGCGCCCTTAATAGAAGGTAGCGACCTCCTGCTCGGGCTTTACGGCGAATTCGGTGGACTCCACGTAAAGCACGGGTCCCTCGCCGCGGTAGAGCTTATGCTTCTCCACCTTGATCTGCCCCGTCAGCGTTGCCCAATCGCGCGTGTTGAGCGTGGTGGGCTCGGGAAAGATGCAGACCAGCGGATGGTAGGCAATATCGTCGGCACAGCAGGTCATCACGTGGCGTCCTGCAAGAATGCTCGCGCCGTCGCGTGCAATAATGCCCTTGAAGCGGACGCGCTTGCCGTTGTACTTGCCGATATCCTCGGAAAGATCGCGGTAGAAGATGGCGTAATCGTTGTCCTCAATGCGGATCACGGGGGCGTCAAGGTCATAGGGGAGCGGATCCTCGATGTCGTCGTACTCCACGTGCCCGTCGGTGTAGTCGTAGGTAATGGCCACACGGCGGGAGATGCCGCGAATGACCTTGTGGATCTCCTCCTTGTCCACGTCATCAGGCGTGCGGTTGAGGACGATCATTTCGGCGTTGAGCAGTTTATCCACCGTGAGCTGACGCATGTTGGCGTTGTAGCGGAGGAAGCTTGCCGCATCCGCAAACATCATCTCCTGATAGATCACCCAGCCGTCGGGCAGGCTCTCGTAGAGCTTTTGCATGGGCCACATGCCGTTGTACTCGATGATCACGCGGTCGATGCGGTGCTTTTTGCCGATGGCGGTGAGGTTCTCCTTGGAGATCTCCTCCTCGCTCTCGATCTGCTCCAGATAGATATTCTTGCCGTAGAAGGCGTCGAGATCCAGCTCGTCCACGCCCTCCTCGCATTGCAGGATCAGGGTCTTTTCCCCCGAATTAAAGCGCTTATCCTCCATGGACTCCTGAATGATGTGCGTCTTTCCGCCCTCCAGAAAGCCCGTAAACAGGTAGACGGGAATTCTTGCCATACTCTTACTCCGTCCCTTTCCTTAAAGCTCCACGCCGAAGAGCTCGGCCAGAGCAGGCTTGTTGATGTGCGAGCCGATCACGCAGAGGCGGCCGATGATGCCGGCAGAGCCCGTGCGCACGTCCCCTTCTCCGGGGATATAATCAAAGTGGATCCATGCGCCGTCCGTGCCCTCTACGATGCCCTTGGCGCGCAGGATCGTGCCGAAGGACTTCTCCTCGGGAAGACGCTCCAGAATGGCGCGAAGCTCGGCCTCGCCAAACTTCTTGACGGTCTCCACGCCCCAGCTGACGAAGACCTCGTCGGCATGGTGATGGTGGTGATGGCCGTGCTCGCCGTGATGGTGGTGGCAGCCGCAGTCGGGATCGTCACACTCGTCGTGACCGTGATGGTGATGCTCATGCTCCTCGTGATGGTGGTGGCAGGCGCAATCGGGATCGTCACACTCGTCATGCTCGTGATGATGATGCCCGTGGTGATGCCCGTGCTCCTCATGCTCCTCGTGATGATGA
>JAFNVK010000162.1 GCA_017379815.1 Clostridia bacterium | reverse complement strand
CCGCTCTTGACCGAGCCGTCAATGAGACGAACGTTGACCACGACGCCGAGGTAGCTGTCGTAGTAGGAGTCGAAGATCAACGCCTTCAGAGGCGCGTTCTCGTCTCCCTCGGGAGCGGGAATGTCGCGCACCACGGCCTCCAGAACGTCCTCAATATTGAGTCCGGTCTTGGCGGATACGGCAGGGCAATCCTCGGCGGGAATGCCGATGATATCCTCGATCTCCACGCGACATTTCTCTACGTCGGCCGAGGGGAGGTCGATCTTGTTGATGACGGGCACGATCTCCAGATTAGCGTCCACCGCGAGGTAGGCGTTGGCCAGGGTCTGTGCCTCAATTCCTTGGGTGGAGTCCACCACGAGGAGGGCACCCTCGCAGGCATTGAGCGAGCGGGAGACCTCGTAGTTGAAGTCCACGTGGCCGGGGGTGTCGATAAGATTGAAGGTATAGGTCTCTCCGTCCTTGGCGAGGTAATTCAGCTTTACGGCGCGGGCCTTGATGGTAATTCCGCGCTCACGCTCCAGATCCATGTTGTCCAGGAGCTGGTTTTCCATTTCGCGAGAGGAGACCGTTTGTGTGCTTTCCAGAATGCGATCGGCCAGGGTGGATTTTCCGTGGTCGATATGCGCAATTATGGAGAAGTTGCGAATGCGGTTTTGTCTGTCGGAGGATTGCACGTTCGTTTAACCGTCCTTTTCCTTTGGGATTTTCCTATGCGTTACCCTTTATTATACCGCATTTTGATGCTTCTGGCAAGGGGTTTGCAAGATTTTTCCGACAAAAGCGCAAAAAAAGAGTGTAATAGCAACATTTGTCCGAAAAAGAGCAAATGGTATCTTGAAACGAACGTGCTTTTGTTCTATACTAATTTTGTAGAATCTTTCGAAAGGATGAAACAACAATGGCAAAGAAAAGAGTAGCAATCGTCGGTTACGGCGGCATGGGCGGCTGGCATGAGAGAAAAATGCAGTCCAGTGACGTGGTCGAGCTGGCCGGCATTTGGGATATTAAAGAAAGCAGACGCAATATGGCTCTGGAGAAGGGCATTCACGTCTATTCCTCCTACGAGGATCTCCTGGCAGATCCTACCGTTGAGATCGTCACCGTGGCCGTCCCCAACGACAGCCATCTCCCCCTGTCGATTCAGGCGATGCGTGCGGGCAAGAACGTGATCTCCGAGAAGCCTGTTGCCATGAACAGCGGCGAGCTTGCCGAGATGATCGCTTGCTCCAAGGAGACGGGAAGGGTGTTCTCCGTTCACCAGAACCGTCGCTGGGACGCTGATTTTCTGATGGCTAAGCAGCTCTACGAATCGGGTGAGCTTGGCGATATCTTCTGCATCGAGTCCCGCGTGCACGGCTCGCGCGGCATTCCCGGTGACTGGAGAGGAAAGCAGGAGCACGGCGGCGGAATGATCCTTGACTGGGGCGTACATCTGATCGACCAGATCCTGCAGATGGTGAGGGACAGAAAGCTGGAAAAGCTTTACTGCCGCTGCGATCACGTGACCAACTACGAGGTAGACGACGGCTTTAAGCTGGATATGTACTTTGAGAACGAGCTGACCGTTCGCGTTGAGGTGGGAACCTCCAACTTTATCTCCATGAACCGCTGGTACATTTTGGGCACCAACGGCTCAGCGCGTATGCGCAACTGGAGGGACGATTGCGAGATCGTTTCCTGCAAGAACTGGTCTGAGAAGGACGTTGTTCCCGTGGTGACCGCCGCAGGTCTGACCAAGACCATGGCACCTCGCGATGACAAGACGATCACCGAGAGCAAGATCGCTCTTCCCAAGTCCGACGTGCATGATTACTATCGCAATTTTTGTCGTGCCATTGACGGCGTAGAGCCTCAGATCGTCACGCACGAGCAGATGATGCGCGTGATGAAGGTCATGGAGGCCTGCTTCCTCTCTGACAAGCTCGGTCTTCCCGTCAAGGTCGAGGATTGATCAATTGAATATGCTAAAGACCGTCTCCCCGAAAGGGCGAGACGGTCTCTTTTTTTTGCTCATTTATCTGGAATATTTTGGAAAATGCGCGCATATATATCGTACAGGGACTGCTCCGCTTTGGCAGATGGAGCATGCGGCAAACGAATTGGACAAGGAGGAGCGGAATGAAGCGCGCGTGGCATTGGATCGTATCCTTAATTACGGTGGGGCTTTGCCTGATGATCGTGGCAGGCCTGCTTCTTTCGATCTATCTGCTCTGGTGCTTGCAGGTGCAAGGCGACCCGGCGGCAGAGCTTGCGCTCCTTGTGCCGTGTGGCTCTCTTCAGTGCCTTCGGGCGATCTCCTGACACAAATCGGAGAAGGACGTGAAACGAATGAAAAACAGAAAAAAGATCCTTTCGATCCTCGCAAACGTGATCCTTTTTGCCTTCTTGGGCCTTTTGGCGATCGGCGTACTATTGACCGCTCTTGCAGGGCGAGACCGCGACGGGACGGTGACGGTGCTTGGCTATCAGCTTCGCCTGGTCACCACCGATTCGATGGCGGCCTGCGATAAGACCGACGTCAGCGACTTTCGCATCGGGAGCATTCCCGCACGCTCGCTGATCCTGGTCAAGACCGTTCCCGAGGATCCCAAGGAGGCGGACGAATGGTACGCCGCCTTGCAGGAGGGAGACGTTTTGACCTTCCGTTACCTTTACACCACGCAGGTAACCGTTACCCACCGTATACTTTCGATCGAGGAGGAGGAGAGAGGGTATTGCATCACGCTTGCCGGCGACAACCGCGCGGACGGGGACGGGCTGATGACGCAGGTCATTCACACCGCCGACACTCAAAGCCCGAACTTCGTTCTGGGCAAGGTGGTGGGAAAAAGCTATCTCGCAGGACTTTTTCTCGGTCTGCTTCGCCGCCCCGTGGGGCTCGTGCTTCTGGTGATCCTGCCGTCATTGATCGTGATCCTTTTGGAGGTCCTGCGCATCGTATCCCTTCTGCAGGGCGAGCGTAAGAAAAGGGCGCGCGAGGAGGCCGAGGAGAAAGAGCGGGAGCTGGAGGAGCTTCGGCGCAGGCTTGCCCGTCTTGAGGGGACGGAGGCCGAGGGAAAGGACGGAGCGTGAGTATGCAGCTGCTGATCCATTTTTATCTTGCCGTTTCCGTGATCCTGGTGCTGGCGACCGTCGTTTGCGTGCTTCTGGATATTCTGCTCGAGAAGCGCGAGCAGGAAAAGGCAAATAAAGATCCTCACTCTGCCAAGGAGAAAAGGTCCTCCGGGGAGGGTCTTGGACAGGACCGCGCGGATTGACTGCGGAGGCAAAGGGGAATTTACCGCTTCGGCCGCCGTGTCAATAGATGCTCTGACAAACCGAAAGAAAGGAGGAAAAACATGATGAAGAAACAACGGGCAGCGGTGCTCTCGCTGGCAGGAGTCCTGCTTTGCGTCTGTCTGATCCTTGGCGCCACCTACGCGCTTTATACCGACCGCGCATCGGTGCGCAACCATTTGCAATCGGGAACGCTTGACCTGACGCTGACGAGAACGCACCTGCAGTACACGCTTCTGGACGAGACGACGGGATATCTGCGGTGCGTGACCGACGACGCCAAAAAGGTCTTTACCGATTCCACGGCCGAAAGCATCTTCGGCTTTGCCGAGGGTGAGGCCATGCAAGCGGTTCCGGGCTCTTATTTTGAGGCAACACTCAGGATCGGACGGGCAGAGGGGGCATACGTCGCCTTTGATTCCTTCGTGGAGATCAAGCTGCTTCAGCCCTCGGACGTGGCGCTTGCCGACCAGCTTCTGGTCACCGTCACCTCGGCGGACGGAGAAAAGCTGATCGACGGCGTATGCCTGCGCGATCTCGTGGGAGAGCAGGTCTTTACGGGACGGGTCAGCCCTCAGCACGAGGAGCAGATCCTGACCGTTCGCGTGGAGTTTGCCAACAAGGCAAGCAACAACGAGGCGCAGGGGCAGAGAGTGCTTTTTGATCTCGTCGTTTCCGCAGTACAGGCCACCGAGGAATAAGCCTTCTTCGTGGCTGCTTCAAGCCGCATACGAGCGGGCTTATGCGGCGGCTTTCCGATGCTCGCAAAGAACTTCAGAATAAGGAGAATTAAGAATGAAAAAGAGAATACTTCTTTCCTCGTTTCTGGTGATCGCGCTCTGCTCGAGCCTGATCGCCGGATCGACCTTCGCCCTCTTTACCGACTCGACCGAGGCCAACGTGGCCGTTACCGCGGGAAAGGTGGACGTGGAGGCCACGCTTTCCGGGCTTCGCACCTACTCGATGGGTGAGGAGACCGCCGTCGCAGGCAGCTTTGCAAACGGCGGAACGGCCGAATTCACCAGCGAGAAGGCACTGGTGCTTGACAAGGTGACCCCCGGTGACAAGGTCACCTTCAACGTCATGATCGAAAACAACAGCAACGTTTCCTCCTCCTACCGCATCAAGATGACGGTGCTTGGCGGTCTTGCCGGCGGTCTTGTCGGTCGGGCAGGGGAGGGCTATGCCAACACCATTCCCTATACCACGACCTGGGCCGATCTTCCGATCGGTGAGGAGATCACTCTTCCCGTTTCCATTGAGCTTCCCAAGGAGGCAGGGAACGAGTATCAGGACAAGAGCGCGACCGTGGTGATCACGGTGGAGGCCGTTCAGGGCAACGCCGAGGGCGTGGCCTGGATCGGCGACACCTACTACGAAAGCCTTGAGGACGCTATGGCGGTTGCGCAGGACGGTGACGTGATCCGGCTGGGCTACGGCGATTACGCGCTTCCCGATCTGCAGAACAGAAGTCTCACCTTCCGCGGCTACGGCGACGGCACGGTGATCGATTGCACGCGCGCGCAGAACATGAGCGGCACGACCCTGCATTTTGAAGAGGTCGCCATCAAGGGCATCAACCAAAACTATATTGGTTACCAGCACGCCGCCGAGGTCACCTATACCGATTGCACGGTCTACAACCGCATCACGCTCTATGCCGACAGCGTTGCCTTCCGTGGCTGCACCTTTATGCTCTCCGGTGACTATATTTGGACCTACGGCAGCGATACCGTCCTCTTTGAGGACTGCGATTTCATCGGTGCAAACGGCAAGGCGATCCTCGTCTACCAGGAGAGCGACACCGAGGTCTGCAACGTAACGGTCGAGAGCTGCCGCTTCACCGCCTACGCTAAGGCCTACACAAGCAGCGGGGAATGGACGGCCGCCATTGAGGTGGATTCCTCTCTCGCTCCCGCATCGGTCACCGTGAACAATTCGGTCGTCAACGAGCAGTACAGCGCCCTCGTTCGCCTGAAGAAGGGAGATTCGCTCAGCACGCCCATCACCGTGGACGGCTCGGCCATCCTTTTCATCGATGACAATGCAGGCCTGAAGAAAGCCATCACGGATGCGGCCTCGGGCAGCGAGATCCTGCTCCCGAGCGGCAATTTCTCTCTTCCTACTATGGCAAGCAAGGATGGCGTCACCATTATTGGCACGGGTGACACCGTCATCGGCGGTGACACGGTTGCCACCGGCTTTGGCGGCAACTTCGGCAAGAACTCCACCTTCAAGAACCTGCGCTTTGAGGGCACGGACAACGGCGTTCGCTATTCCTACGCCAAGGGCGGCGTGACCGTCTTTGAGAACTGCACCTTCTCGGGCGAGAGCGTGTACGGCTTCCACATCGACGGAGCAGGGGATGCGACC
This sequence comes from Clostridia bacterium, assembly GCA_017379815.1. Lineage (GTDB taxonomy): Bacteria > Bacillota > Clostridia > Oscillospirales > CAG-272 > UMGS1865. The sequence goes on along the minus strand of JAFNVK010000162.1, from coordinate 2 downwards.
TT
>JAFNVK010000161.1 GCA_017379815.1 Clostridia bacterium | reverse complement strand
TCCATCTTGTCAAGCCTTTTTTGCATTTTTCTTGAAAAAATTCTTGATGAAGAGCAGATCTTCATCCTTTCGGACGCGAGCTTGCCTATTATACCATGTTTACGAGGGCTTGTCAAGGGTTTTTTCGTAGTTTTTTCGCTTTTTTTGGTTTTTGTTGAGGTTGTTCGTTTTGCATGAAAAGGAGGCTTGAATTTGTGCTATTTTCACAATTCAAATCGTCAGAAAAAGAGGCAGACTCTCGCCTGCCTCTTTTTATCCTGATATAAAGCTTCCTATATTCAAGGAGTCTCCCCATCAGACCTCGCGTCTTCCCTCGAGTGCGCGGAAGAGTGTGATCTCGTCGGCATACTCCAGATCCGCACCTACGGGTACGCCGTAGGCCAGACGTGTGACCTGCACGCCGAGCGGGCGAAGAAGCTTGGACAGATACATCGCCGTGGCCTCCCCCTCGACGGTGGGATTGGTTGCCACGATGATCTCGTCCACGGGATGCTCCGGGTCGTCCACGCGCAAAAGCAGCTCCTTGATCTTGAGCTGATCGGGAGAAATGCCGTTCATGGGGGAGATCAGACCGTGCAGGACGTGATAGGTTCCCCGATATTCGCGCACCTTCTCCATGGCCAGAACGGCGCGAGCATCGCGCACCACGCAGATCAGGGCGTGATCCCGATTTTCATCCGCGCAGATCGGGCAGATCTCGCGGTCGGTCAGGTTCTGGCAAATGGGGCAAAGATGGATCTTCTCCTTGGCATCCAGGATCGCCCTGGCAAAATCCTCTGCCTCCTCGTGCTCCAGCTCCAGCACCGAAAACGCCATACGCATGGCGGATTTTTTGCCCACGCCCTCAAGACGGCCAAACTTCTCGGCCAGAAGGCTGAGGGATTCAATATACTCTGCCATTCGATCAGAAAAGTCCCGGCAGGTTCATCGGGCCGGTGATCTTGTTCAGCTCGGCGTTGTTGGTGTCATCCACGCGCTTGATCGCCTCGTTGACGGCCGCCACCAGAATATCGGACAGGGTCTCGATATCATCGGGATCGACGATCTCGGGCTTGAGATCAATGGCAAGGATCTCCTTTTTTCCGTTGATCTTGACGCTGACGACGCCGCCGCCTGCGGAAACGTCGTATTCACGGGCGTTGAGCTCCTCCTGCTTTGCGGCCATATCCTCCTGCATCTTCTGTGCCTGACGGATCATTGCCTGCATATTCTGCGGTCCGCCGCCCATACCCTTCGGGATGTTTGCTTTCATCGTTTTTTCTCCTTACTCTACGATATAAATGATACGTATCGGCTTACGGGAATCCCTCCGCCGTTTATTATTGTGGTTTAGTTGCTTTCCGAGGCCTCGAGGATCTCGTCGATGACCGATGCCTTTGCCGCCTGTCCTGCGATCTCCAGGCAAAGCTGCTGCTCGCCCATCTGCCGTTGCAAAACAGCCGAAAGCGCAGCGCGGATGCGCGCAGGACAATCTCCATTCTGCAGCATCGAAAGAGCGAAGGGATTGTCTACGCGGACAATAACGCTCCCGTCCTCGGCGGTGTACGCGCGGGCGGCCTTGAGGAAGCCGACTCTTGTCGGGTCACCCCGACCGACGCGCTCTACGACCTCCATCCAGCTACGCAAGGGACGAAGCACGCGCTTGGCAGAGGCCTCAACCGATCCGGGCTTGTCCTTCTCGGAGGTGACAGAAGCCGGAGGAGGGTTTTCCCTCGTCTTGACGGGCTGCTCGGACGCCTTGGCAACCTCTGCTTTTTCCACCGGAGGCGTCTCCTTGGTGGGCGCGGAGGTCTGCACGGAAGCCACGGCTCCCATGGACACGCGATCCTCGAGCTGCGCGATCCGCGAGATCAGCGCCTCGGGGGAGGTATCCAAGGTATCGTCGCACATCCGCACGAGGGTCATCTCGGCGACGGTGCGCTTAACGCTGTTTGCCTTTTGCATCGCAAAAAGGGCATCCTCAAGAAGCTTGCAGTGATACAGCACCCGCTCCTTGCGGAGCTTGGAGGCGATGGCCAGAAGTGCCTCGGCCTCACGGTCGGTCAGATCCAGATACGCGGTTGCGCGCTCGGTAGTCTTGACCACGAGAATATCCCGATAGAGCGAGAGCAGGTCCTGCCAGAAGACCTCGATGTCCTTGGAGGAGCGCACGATCTCGTCGATGCGCGAAAAAAGCAGATCGTAATCCTTTGCCACGATGGCGTTTACGGTCTCCATGACCGCTTCCCTGCCCGTAAGGCCGACCGATTCCTCCACGGTCTCCACCGTGACGGATCTGCGGCTGCCTGCGCAAAGCTCCAAGAGACTGATCGCATCTCTCATGCCTCCCTGGGCAAGACGGGCAAGAAGCCTTGCGGCGTCTGCCTCGAGCGCGATCCCCTCCGCCTTGGCGATATGGGTCAAGCGCCCGATCAGCACGTCGGTGCTGATACGGCGGAAATCAAAGCGCTGGCAGCGCGAAATAATGGTTGCCGGCAGCTTTTGCAGCTCGGTGGTTGCCAGAATAAAGACGACGTGCTCGGGTGGCTCCTCCAACGTCTTGAGCAGAGCGTTGAATGCCGGGGTCGACAGCATATGCACCTCGTCGATGATATAGACGCGGCAACGGAGCGAGGAGGGAGAATAGATCACCTCATCGCGGATCTCTCGAATGTTATCTACGCCGTTGTTGGATGCGGCGTCCATCTCCAGCACGTCGGTTGCGGCACCGCTGTCGATGGCTTGGCAGGAGGCACACGTCCCGCAGGGGTTGCCGTTTACGGGATGCTCGCAGTTGACCGCCTTGGCCAGGATCTTGGCGCAGGTGGTCTTTCCCGTTCCGCGCGAGCCGCAGAACAGATAGGCGTGACTGAATGCACGGTGCTCCACCTCGTAACGGAGAATGGAGGTAATGTGCTCCTGTCCGCATACGTCGTCAAAGATCTGCGGACGCCACTTGCGGTATAACGCCTGATGCATGCCTATTCCTCCTTCCAAAAAGATCGGTTCTAAACAGGAAATGCCGAACGGCAAAAGGGCGCGGTCGGCAAAGATTGGTTAAAGAAAGCACCGGACTGCAAAACAAGACCATACACCTCAAGATCGAAAGTTGCTCCCACGCGATCTTTGCGCCCCTTGCTCAGAACAGGCACCCTCGCGGCACATCGGGGTAATCGCTTAATGCTGCTTGGTCCCCCACCTGACATGGTTCACAATGCCCGATTGCGCAAGACCCATTCCTCAACACAAGAAATG
>JAFNVK010000160.1 GCA_017379815.1 Clostridia bacterium | reverse complement strand
GTTCGTGCTTCCTTCCGGGGGTAGCCATATTTTTGTTTGGGGAGTTTTTGGGGGGTGTGGGGGACTTTTTCAAAAGTCCCCCACAAAAAATCGCGTCCCCTATTCCTTACTGTGCTGCGTCGACGATCGCGGTGAACTTCTCGGGAACGAGAGATGCGCCGCCGATCAGGCCGCCGTCCACGTTGGGCTTTGCAAGAAGCTCAGCGGCGTTCTTCTCGTTCATCGAGCCGCCGTACTGAATGGTCACGGTCTCGGCAACGTCAGCGCCGTACATTGCGGCAAGGGTCTTGCGGATCACGCCGCAGGTCTCCTCGGCCTGCTCGGGCGTTGCGGTCAGTCCCGTGCCGATGGCCCAAACGGGCTCGTAGGCGATGATCACGTTCTTCAGCTCCTCGGCAGAAACGTCCTTGAGGTCGAGCTTGGTCTGCATGGCAACCACCTCGTCGGTGATGCCGGACAGGCGCTGCTCCTTGACCTCGCCAAGGCAGAGAATGACCTTCATGCCGGCTGCCAGAGCAGCCTTGGTGCGCAGGTTGACCGTCTCGTCGGTCTCGCCAAAGTACTGGCGGCGCTCGGAGTGGCCGATGATGACGTACTCCACGCCGCAGGCGGTGAGCATCTGTGCGGAAACCTCACCCGTGTATGCGCCCTTTTCGGCGAAATGCACGTTCTCGGCACCGATCTTGATGTTCGAGCCCTCGGCAGCTGCCTGCGCGGCCGCGATGGTCACGTAGGGAGCGCAGAAGATGATATCACAGTTATCCTTGCCCGCAACCATGGGCTTGACGGCGTTGATGAAGGCCGTTGCCTCGGCAGGGGTAAAGTTCATTTTCCAGTTGCCCGCGATCACGGTTCTTCTTTTGCTGGGATTCATAGCGGTAAATTCCTTTCCAAAACGTCAGATTGATTACTTATCCTGCAGGCAGGCGATACCGGGAAGCTCCAGGCCCTCGAGGAACTCGAGAGACGCGCCGCCGCCGGTGGAGATGTGGGTCATCTTGGGACCAAAGCCAAGACGCTCAACCGCCTCTGCAGAGTCACCGCCGCCGATGATGGAAACGGCTCCCGACTCGGCAACAGCCTTAGCCACGGCCTCAGTGCCTGCGGCAAAGTTCTTCCACTCGGAAACGCCCATAGGTCCGTTCCAAACGACCGTGCCCGCGCCCTTGATGGCGTCGGAGAAGAGCTCGATGGTCTTAGGACCGATGTCAAGACCCATCCAATCGTCCGGGATCTTGTCGGAATCGACCACGCGGTTCTCGGTGTTCTCGTCGTATTCCTTACCGATGCGGTTGTCGATGGGGAGCAGGAACTTGACGCCCTTGGCGGCTGCCTTCTCCATCATCTCCTTTGCCAGCTCGATCTTGTCGGTCTCGCACAGAGAGGTGCCAACGGTGTAGCCCTTAGCGGCAAAGAAGGTGTAAGCCATGCCGCCGCCGATGATGAGGGTGTCGCACTTCTCGATCAGATTCTTGATAACGCCGATCTTATCCGAAACCTTTGCGCCGCCGAGAATGGCAACGAAGGGACGGGCGGGATCAGCCAGAGCCTTGCCCATCACGCCGATCTCCTTGCCGATCAGGTAGCCGCAAACGGCGGGCAGGTAGTCGGCCACGCCTGCGGTGGAGGCGTGTGCGCGGTGTGCGGTGCCGAAGGCGTCGTTTACGAACAGACCGCCCTCGCCTGCAAGATCGGCCAGAGCCTTTGCAAAATCAGGCTTGTTCTTGGTCTCGCGAGCGTCAAAGCGGACGTTCTCGATCAGCACGCAGGTGCCGTTCTCCATAGCCGCGATCTTAGCCTTTGCGTCCTCACCGATGATGTCGGTAGCAAAGACGACCTTGCCGTCAAGCTCCTCGTTGAGTCTGTCGGCAACCGGCTTGAGGGTGAACTTTACGGGATCGTTTGCCAGAGCCTTTGCCTTGAGCTCGGCGGTTACGGCCTCGCGCTCAGCCTCGGGCAGAGCGTCGACCTTCTTCTGCTCCTTCTTATCCAGCTTGAAGCCCTCGGTGAAGATGGCGTGGGGCTTGCCCATGTGGGAGGAGAGGATAACCTTTGCGCCCTTGTCCATCAGATACTTGATGGTGGGGAGAGCGCCCTTGATGCGCTTGTCGGAGGTGATGACGCCGTCCTTCATGGGAACGTTAAAGTCGCAACGGACAAAAACCTTCTGGCCCGCGGAGATCACGACGTCTTCAATGGATTTCTTGTTGTAAGTCATAAGAATTGACTCCTTTCCGTGTGTTTTTGCAAAAATTCACATACACCATTATCATATCATATTTTTTCTCCATAATCAATAGATTTTGTGAAATTTTTGGCAAAAACCCGCGCTTTTCCGAAGCGTTGCCCCATCGCAAAGGAAATTTTTTCGCAGGTATTGCAATATCCGTCGTGTTATGTTATAATTTGTTTACAAACTTAAAAAAAGGAGCTTTGTCCGAGGTATGAAGATCAAGACCGTCCAAAAGTCCTACGACGACGTCCTGGCGATCCCCCCCGAAAAGCATCAGAAGCCCAAGCGTGTAAGTATCCTCTTTCGCCTTTTGCTCAAGCTCGTTTCCCTGCCCGATCTTCTGGCGGTGCGTTTTCACTGCAATAGGATCGGTATGGAAAAGCTCGGCAAGCGCGAGCCCTGCCTGATCCTGATGAACCACTCCAGCTTTGTGGACCTGGAGATCGCGGCAAGCGTGCTCTTTCCGCGCGTCTTCAACATCGTGGCCACCACCGACGGCTTTGTGGGCAAGCGATGGCTCATGCGGCAGATCGGGTGTATTCCCACCAAAAAATTCGTCAGCGAGATGAGCCTGATCCGCGACGTCTCCTACGCGATCAAAACGCAGAAAAGCTCGGTGCTGATGTACCCCGAGGCGAGCTATTCCTTTGACGGCACGGCCACGCCCCTGCCCGATAGCGTCGGCAAATTCATCAAGCATCTCGGCGTTCCCGTGGTGATGATCCGCACCTACGGCGCTTTCTCGCGCGATCCGCTTTACAACAACCTGCAGCGGCGCAAGGTAAAGGTCAGCGCCGATCTGGAGTATGTTCTTTCTCCCGAGGACGTTTCGCGCATGAGCGCGGACGAGATCAACGCCAAGGTCGGCGAGTATTTCCGCTTTGACGGCTTCCGCTGGCAGCAGGAGAACCGCGTGCGCATCGACGAGCCCTTCCGCGCGGATTTTCTCAACCGCGTGCTCTACAAATGCCCCTCCTGCCTTGCCGAGGGCGAAATGGAAGGAAAAGGCATTCACCTGACCTGCAAGGCCTGCGGCAAGGTGCACGAGCTTGATCCCTACGGCTTTCTCGTCTCGCCCGACGGCAACGCCGATTTTTCGCACGTGCCCGACTGGTACGCCTGGGAGCGCGAGTGCGTGCGCCGCGAGCTTGAAGACGGGACCTACCGTCTGGAAGTGCCCGTGGACATCTGCATGTCGGTGGACACCAAGCGCATTTTCCGCGTGGGCGAGGGCGTCCTTTTGCACGACGGCTCGGGATTTCATCTCACGGGCTGTGACGGTAAGCTGGACTACCGCCATTCGCCGCTCTCCTCCTACAGCCTCTATTCGGATTTCAACTGGTACGAGATCGGGGACGTGATCTGCATCGGCAACCACGCCGCTCTCTACTATTGCTTCCCCAAAACTGATCGCGACGTCGTCGCCAAAGCGCGCCTCGCCGCCGAAGAGCTCTACAAGATCGCCAGATCCGCCTCCCGCGCCTCTCGCGTAAAATAAGGACGCGGGGACGCGGGATAGGGGGCGCGATTTTTCGAGGGGTCTTTTGGAAAAGACCCCTCGAGCTCCCCCAAAACTCCCCAACAAAAAGGAATAGGTACCCACGAAAGGAAGTGCGAACAACGCGCTTCCTTTTTTTGTGCGGCAAAGGGGAGTTTTCGTTCGCCGTTCGTGCGGTGGAGACTCTGGTTTGTGCCTCTCTCGCTTATAGACTTCTTCGAAGTCTCGCCCGGGCGTGGGCTTAGCCGCCCACGCAATGATATCCTGTCGGCGAAGGGACCTCCGCCGACTGGATGATATCCACCTGCGGTGGATGAAATCGCTCCGCGATGAAATCCTGCTCCGCAGGATGAATAGTAGGGGCGAACTGTGTTCTCCCGATCGAGGGGAACTAAAAAAGCCTCCCTCCGAGAGGG
>JAFNVK010000159.1 GCA_017379815.1 Clostridia bacterium | reverse complement strand
GCCAGCTTTTCCGCCAGCTCGGCATCGTCCTGCTTGACGGCGTCGGCAAAGGCATGGAACTGTCCTGCGATCTGTCCCTCAATGGACGCCAGAGCGGGGGCACTCATCGGATCACTGTAGCGGATGGTCTCGTACACCCTCTTTGCTTCGGCGCGAAGGGCATCGGAGGAGGCGGACGAGAGAAGGGCTTCGGCATCGACGGTAAGGCTCTTGACAAAGAAGGTCTTTCCCGCAATCGTCTTGTCCGTGCTCTCAACCAGGAGCACGGCGGCAGAAGCCTTGAGAAGGGCAATTGCCTCAAGGGCGAGAACCGCGGCGCATACGATAACGGCGATCCATATGGGCAGATTGGGAATGGCCATACAGATGACGCCAACTATCAGCATAACGATGAGACCCGTATAGCTGACAGAGACGAGGGGCAGACGGTAGAAGGTCTTTTTGAGGGATGTGGGGAGAAGGGTCAGAGCCGCGCAGATCAGCTGTCCCACGAAGGCAACGCTGATGCACACGTATCCTGCCCAGAAGCCGCCGCCGAACTTGGTCATGCCGCCTGCTTCACTCGGGGAGAGAAATACGGCAAGGTTGAAGATTGCAAGGCAGATCGCCCATACGATGCTGTAAAACGTAAGGTTTTTTTTCATAAACGCTTCTCCTTATCTTTTTGATCCGCACTTGGGGCAGAATTTGCCGGGGCGCTCGAAGGTATAACCGCAGGTGGCACAGCAATTGCTCGCCTTGGCTACCGCCGTTCCGCACTCATCGCAGAAGGCCGCGCCGGGAACGAGCCTTGCGCCGCAATTGTCACAGAAGCCGCCCTCCTCGACGACGGGAGCTGCGGGCGTTGCGGCGTTGTTCATAGCATCGCCGATCGCCGAGCCCACAACGCCGCCTACAACACCGCCGACACCTGCCATAGTGCCAAGACCGATGCCGAGATTGGTCATCTGACCCACCGCTTCGTTTGCGGCGACCTTTTCGGCCACGTCAAAGCCACGCTCTTGAGCGTAGGTGTATCCTTCCTGTGCGCGTTTAGTTGCCTGTGCCTGCGAATCGATAACAACCTTCTGTGCCTCGGTCTGGGCGTCGATCACACTGACCTGCTGACGAAGCTGTGCTTCGGCCACGTCCGCGTAGCGGCGGAAGTGGAGCTCCTTGAATTGCTCGTACTGTCTGTCGCCGTCGGGCTTTGCTACGGTGGTGACAAAGAATTGCTCAAGAGACACGCCGTACTCCGCAAAGTCACTTGTCAGAAGCGTTTTGATAGCCTCCGAGAAAGTGGAAAGATGTCCGTCGATCTCAAAAATGTTAATGGCGCCGGCCTTCATTTCCTTGGCGATGTAGGTCTTAACTCTCGTCATCAGGAAGGCGCGGAAGAAGCCGACCAGCTTCTGCTGACCAAGGAAGCTTTCGGTTCCCACCAATTTGAGAAGCAGCTTTCTCGAGTCGGCAACGCGCAAGGACATCTCGCCCGATGCGCCGATGGCGATGGGGAAGCCGTATGTAGGCTCAACATACTGCACCTTGGAATCCGTTCCCCATTTGATAGACATCTGCTCGGTCTTGTTGATGAAGTAAACCTCACAGTGGAAGGGGCTGACGTCGCCCGTTGCGCGGTTCAGCGCCTTGCCGATGAGGGGGATGTTCTGGGTTTCCAGCGTATAGCGACCTGCACCGAACAAGTCAAGTGCCTGACCGTTCATGAAGAAGATAGCTTCTTGACTTTCGTGGACAATAAGCTGAGTCAAAGAGTTAAAATCCTCACATGGATGCTTCCATATAAACGTGCTGTTGTCGCCCTCGTACTTTATGATATCTGCTATTTTTGCCATGGTTTGTCTCCTTGTATTCGTGTAATTCTTAAGGGGTAGTCGAGGTCGTTTTTTTGGACCAGAGATAATCGGTGTAAGCAACGGACAGACACACCGCGTTTATGGACGGATCATGCAGATCAAACGAGTCCCAATAGACCGCCCCCCATCCCTGTGCGTCGGTAAAATATACAGCCGAAAGCTGGGAGCAGTTCTTGAATGCGGCGATGCCGATATGGTTGGTGGCGGCGGGAATGGCGATTTCGGTCAAAGAGGAGCAGCCGTTGAAGGCATTCGCAGAAATCTCTTCCAACGAGGCAGGGAGTACAATCGTTTTGAGGGCAGAACATCCTTCAAAGGCGCAGACGGAAATCTTTTTGACCTTTTCACCCAAGACTACGGAGGTGAGCTTGGGGCAGTCTCTGCAGACGCCGATGGCGATCGTATCGATGTTTTTTCCAAACTGAATGGCGGTCAGCGAGGCGTTTTCCGTAAACGCACTCACCTGGATGGTTTTTACCGAGTCGGGGATCACAATCGCCGTAAGGTCGTCACAATGAGAAAAGGCGTGGGCGCCGATGAATTCCAAGGAGGAGGGGAGTGTGACAGATCGCAGAGAAGTGCAGTAGTGAAAGGCATAGGCGCCAATACTCTGCAAGGAAGAAGATAGGGTGATGGATTGCAAGGACGTGCAATTGCGGAAGGCGTTTTCTCCGATATCGACTACGCTATCGGGGAGGATCACCGTTTTCAGTTTGGTGCAGTCCAAAAAGGCGTTGTCGGGAATGCTTACGGTGCCCTTCGGCACGGAAAACGTCTCGATCTCCAGAGCGGAAATGCCAGTCGCCCAGTTGCCGTCGGCGATATGTTGCATAGCTTTTGTCGACTTGGCGTTGACAATAATTTGAGCAGAGTCCAATATCTCTAAGGCCTTTTCAAATTGTCCTTGGGTCAGCATGGCAAAGGCTTCATCCCAGGCGTCGCTCTGTATTTTCTCCAACCGCGCGGCGCTGTCCTTGTAATTGCCCAGCTGCTCAAAGGCGATACACGCATCCGCGATATTGCCTTCTTTCAAAGCTTTCACAGCGCCGGCGTATTTGACGCCGGGAATGATTCCGTAGATCAGGGCGGAATAGATCACGAGGATCGCGCCAAGGACAGAGAGGACGATGATCGTTCGTCTCTTGACACGAGCGCACGCCGCCGCCTCTCTGTGCTCGAATTCGATCTGCTTTTGCTTCTCGCGGAGGCGGATTTCTTCGCTCTTTTGGCGACAGAAAGCAATCTTTTCTTCGGAATCCTCCCATCCGTTCAGTTGTTCAAAGGAGGGGATCAGCTCTTCCAACAGCTTTGCCGTGGTGATCCCGCAGACCAAAACGGAATCGTTGGCAAGAGTCTGATTCATTTTTCGACAAAGCTCTTGATACGAGAATTTCATACGCGCCCGATATGCCTCTTCCCGTGCGGTCTGCGCGCGCTTGGCGCACGTCTCGCTCAAGGTCGCACAGTCCTTATAGTTGCCCATTTGGGCAAAACGGGCAGACACAGCCAGCAGAGCGCTCTCGGTTTTTGCGTTCCCCATCTCCTGC
>JAFNVK010000158.1 GCA_017379815.1 Clostridia bacterium | reverse complement strand
AAGCAGGGACGCTTCCGCCAGAACCTTCTGGGTAAGCGCGTAGACTATTCCGGCCGTTCGGTTATCGTCGTCGGCCCGAACCTCAAGATCTACCAGTGCGGTCTGCCCAAGGAGATGGCTATCGAGCTCTTCAAGCCCTTCGTCATCAAGAGACTGGTGGAGATGGGCAAGGCGACCAACGTCAAGGACGCGCAGAAGAAGATCGACCGTGCGTACGATCCTGCCAACGCGCCCGTTTGGGACGCCCTCGAGAACGTGATCAAGGAGCACCCCGTGCTGCTCAACCGTGCGCCCACGCTGCACCGTCTGTCCATTCAGGCCTTCGAGCCCGTTCTGGTCGAGGGTAGAGCGATCAAGCTGCACCCGCTGGTCTGCCCTGCATTCAACGCAGACTTCGACGGCGACCAGATGCCGGTTCACGTTCCGCTTTCTGCCGAGGCACAGGCCGAGGCACGCTTCCTCATGCTTTCCGCAAACAACCTGCTCAAGCCCATGGACGGTAAGGCCGTTACGGTGCCTTCGCAGGATATGATCCTCGGCTCCTACTACCTGACGATGGAAAAGGACGGCGAGCCGGGTGAGGGCGGATGCTTCCGCGATTTCAACGAGGCTATGTGCGCTTACCGCAACGGCCTGCTCGGTCTGCACGCCAAGATCCACGTGCGCGTGTTCAAGGAGATCGACGGCGAGATGAAGTCCGCCGTGATCCAGACCACGCTGGGACGTCTGATCTACAACGATCCGCTGCCCCAGAACCTGGGCTTTGTGGACAGAAGCAAGCCCGAGAACCTCTTCAAGCTTGAGGTCGAATTCGTCATCAAGAAGAAGCAGCTGGGTCAGATCATCGACCGCTGCATCCGCAACAACGGTCCTGCCGTTTGTGCAAAGATGCTGGACGACATCAAGGCTATGGGTTACCAGTATTCCACCAGAGCGTCCTTCTCCATCTCGGTTTACGATATGACCATTCCGAAGGAGAAGCCCGAGCTGATCGAGGCTGCACAGAAGCAGGTTGACGTGCTCAACGAGTACTACAAGATGGGTCTGTTCTCCAACGAGGAGCGCTACAACGCCGTGATCAAGCTGTGGGATAAGACCACCAACAACGTCACCGCCGCCCTGCAGGATTGCTTCAGCCAGTTCAACCCGATCAAGATCATGTCGGATTCCGGAGCCCGCGGATCCATCGCACAGATGCGTCAGCTGGCCGGTATGCGCGGACTGATGTTTGCAACCAACGGACGCACCATCGAGATCCCGATCAAGTCCAACTTCCGCGAGGGTCTGAACATCCTGGAGTACTTCATGGGTGCAAAGGGATCGCGTAAGTCTCTGTCGGATACCGCACTGCGTACCGCAGACTCGGGTTACCTGACCCGCCGTCTGGTTGACGTTTCGCAGGACGTGATCGTCCGCGAGGTCAAGTGCGATACCACCAAGGGTGCTTGGGTCAACGATATCATTGACGAGAAGGACAAGAACGTCCTTGAGCCTCTGGCCGACCGTATCATCGGCAGATTCACCATGGGCCCGATCATTCACCCCGAAACGGGCGAGGTCATTCTCGAGGACGATCAGATGATCACCGAGGAGGTCGTGGAGCAGATCGAGGCAGCAGGCATTCACAGCGTGCATATCCGCACCGTGATCCAGTGCCATGCAAAGCACGGTATCTGCGCACACTGCTACGGTGCTGACCTGGCCAACGGCAAGCTGGTCAACGTGGGTGAGGCCGTCGGTATCATCGCGGCACAGTCCATCGGTGAGCCGGGTACTCAGCTGACCATGCGTACCTTCCACTCGGGCGGTGTCGCAGGATCGGATATTACCCAGGGTCTGCCCCGTGTCGAGGAGCTGTTCGAGGCACGTCAGCCCAAGAAGTCTGCCATCATGAACGAGGTGCGCGGAAGCGCACACATCGGCATGGCAGAGAATTCCAACATTCACGTCGTTACCGTCCATCCCGATGCCGAGCAGCCTGAGGGCGTTGTGGCAGAGGTGAAGGAATACCAGATCCCCTACGGCACCAAGCTGACCATCATCGAGGGCCAGCATCTGGAGGTCGGTGAGGCCATGACCGAGGGCAACAAGGCTCCTGCAGACATCATGCGGATCCTGGGTCTTGACGCGGTCTACGAGTACCTCATCAAGGAGATCCAGAAGGTCTACCGCTCGCAGTCCTGTAACGTCAACGACAAGCACGTTGAGATCATTGCGCGCCAGATGACCAGAAAGATGCGCATCGAGGAGAGCGGCGACACCGAGCTGCTCGTCGGCTCCGTTGTGGATATGATGGAGCTTGAGGAGGCCAACAACGCTGTTGACGCCAGAATCGAGGCAGGCGAGACCGGACTGGCACACGCCACGGCAAGTGCAGTGCTGCTCGGTATCACCAAGGCATCCCTGCAGACCGAGTCCTTCCTGTCGGCAGCATCCTTCCAGGAGACCACCAAGGTGCTTACCGAGGCGGCTATCCGCGGCAAGGTCGACCGTCTGCTCGGCCTGAAGGAGAACGTCATCATCGGTAAGCTGATCCCTGCCGGAACGGGTATGGATTGCTACAAGGGTGTTGGCGTCCGCGAGGCAGAGCCCGAGATCGAGGTTCCCGCACAGGAGCCCGAGACCGAGGCTGTCTGAGTCTGAATTGCATAAAAAACGAACCCCGTGTCGGCAATTTGCTGACACGGGGGCTTTTTTTGGCATAGAATAGAGGGAGGAAGGGAGGAGTAGCGATGACGCGGAAGGAATTTGTTTCGCTTGCCCCGGAGGAATACGGGGCGTTGGAATTTCGGCCGGCACGGGATTGGATGCTGATCGGCGCGAGGGATGGGGAGGGGGAAAACCTGATGACGGCCTCCTGGGGCGGATTTGGCTTTGCGTGGGGAAGGCCGATCGCGCTTTGCCTGATCCGTCCCGAGCGGTATACGCACGATCTCGTTTTGCACGAGGGGAGGCTTTCGCTCTCCTTTTTGCCAAAGGAGTATCGCGAGGCGATGCGGATTTGCGGCACGGTCAGTGGGCGCGAGGGCAACAAGAGTTTCCGCGCGGGGCTGCACTGCGCGCGCAAGGAGGAGATCCCGTACCCCGAGGAGGCAGACACGGTCTTGCTCTGCCGCGTGCTGTACGCCGAAGGAATGAAACGGGAGGGCTTTTGCGATGCGTCTCTCCTGCCTCACTTTTATGCCGAGGGTGGACTGCACACGCTCCTTCTCTGCTCGGTGGAGGAGGTCCTGGTCAAGCGCGAGGAGTAAAAAAGAGGAACGAAAAAAGCCCCCGTATGCGCGTTTTTCCACGTACCATCGCTGACCTAGAAGGAAGCGAACATATCCAAACCAACCACTTGGCAGAAGCCATCAGTTATCGTAATCTTGACAGAGAAAGTTGGGGTAGATAATAATAACTCCTCCAGAAAAGAAATAAAACTCTTCAAGAAGTTTTTCAAAAAGTCTTTGATGTT
>JAFNVK010000157.1 GCA_017379815.1 Clostridia bacterium | reverse complement strand
AGGATCAGCCTTGGACGGACGGGGTTATAGACCGCGTCGGCCACGCCGAGAAGACGGGGAAAGCGCGAGAGCTCCACCGCCGCACCGTCGGGATGGGGGTACATTCCCACGGGGGTCGTGTTGATGATGTATTCCACGTCAGCGTGCTCGCGGTAAAGCGCGTCGTAGGTGATCACACCCGCGCGCGCGTTGCGGCTGACCGAGAGGATCTCACGGGCGCCGAGGGACTCGGCAACCGCTCTTGCCGTGCGCGAGGTCCCTCCCGTGCCAAGCACGGCAATCTTCCTGTCCGCAAGAGACACGCCGATGCGGGCAAGCAGTGCGTGCATGCCGTAAAAATCCGTATTGTATCCGCAAAGCCTTCCGCCGCGGTTGACGATGGTGTTTACCGCGCCGATGCGCCGTGCGCCCTCGTCAAGCTCCGAAAGATACGGAATGACCGTCTCCTTATAAGGAATGGTCACGTTGATCCCCAGAAAATCGCCCTTCTCCAAAAACGGGCCGACCTCCTCGGGAGCAAGCTCCTTGAGGGCATAGGGATACTCTCCCAAAAGCGCGTGGATCTCGGGGGAAAAGCTATGTCCAAGATGCTCCGCTATGCATCCGTATTGCATGGTCGGAAGCCTCCTTTCGTGTATGGGTTTCGATAAAAAGCAGCTGCCGCAGTCGGGGCTTATCCCTTATCAGGCATTACCCGACGGCAGAAAATAGTCCGTGCCAAAGCGCAGGGCAAGCAGATCGCAAAGCACAAGCGCGGCGATGCTATCCACCACTACCCTTGCGCGATGCAGGATCGCGGGATCGTGCCGTCCGCGAAGCGAGAGCGTTGCCTCCTTGCCCGTGCCAAGGTCCACGCTGGTCTGCTCCTTGAAGATGGAGGGCGTGGGCTTGACGGCCGTGCGGAAGAGGACGGGCATACCGTTGGTGATGCCGCCGTTGACGCCGCCGTTGTGATTAGTTGCGGTAAGGATCCTTCCCTCCCTGACGCAGAAGGGATCGTTCGCCTCGCTGCCGCGCATGGCGGCAAAGCCAAAGCCTGCGCCAAACTCCACGCCCTTGACGGCGGGGATCGAAAAGAGGGCGTGCGCAAGAAGCCCCTCGACCGTGTCAAACCAGGGCTCGCCAACGCCTTCGGGAAGACCGATAACGGCGCTTTCGAGAATGCCGCCAACGCTATCCCCTTCCCCTGCCGCTACCTCGATCGCCGCCTGCATGGAGGAGGCCGCCTCGGGGGAAAGCACGGGAAAGACCCTTTCGCGCAGAGCGGAAATATCCTCCGCAAGCTCGCCAAACGCGCGGTCGCGCACGTTTTCCAGCTGCAAAATATGCGTTCCTATGCAAATGCCCTTTGCCTCAAGCGCGGAGAGCAGGATCGCTCCCGCCGCCACGAGGGGGGCGGTCAGGCGTCCCGAAAAATGTCCGCCTCCGCGATAATCCGCAAAGCCGTGGTATTTGCACTCTGCCGTGTAGTCGGCGTGTCCGGGACGCGGAAGCTCCCTTTGGTAGTCCGCGCTCCGCGTATTGGTATTGGGGATCAGAATGCAGAGCGGCGTGCCCGTGGTCTTGCCCTCAAAAAGGCCGCTGACGATCCGGAAGGGATCGGGCTCAACGCGCGAGGTCGAGATCCTGCCCACGGGGCGGCGGAGCGAGAGCTGATGCGCGATGCGCGCCTCGTCCACCGGGATCCCGGGCGCAAGTCCGTCCAGAACGGCGCCGATCTCGGGTCCGTGGCTCTCCCCGAACAGGGTCAGGGTCACGCTGCTGCCAAACGTATTCTTCATTTGCTCAACGTCCTTTCAATTCATCAAAGCGGAGCGGATCTCCGCCTTCCAGTCCTCGATCTCCTCGTCAGCCAGGCGGAAGGAGCCAACCTCCTCCACGCGCACGGTGGAGATCCTGCTTCCCCGACACTTCTTGTCGTGCGAGGCAAGGGAGAGCATCTCTTCAAGATCCCCCTCAATGACCGTGGGCAGCCCCAGGCGCACAAGCACCTGCAAGAGCCGCTCGCGTACGCCGTCGGCGCACATGGGAAGCATGCCGAGGGCCACGCACTCGCCGTGGTACAGACCGCTCTCGCCCTGCGAGGCCTCAATGCCATGCCCCAGCGTGTGCCCAAAGTTGAGCACCTTACGCAGTCCTGCCTCCTTCTCATCCTGCTCGACCACGTCCTTCTTGATGCGGAGCGAGCGCTCGATGACCGTGTCGATGACCGTCATCGCGTCCTCTCTCTCGAGCAGAGCGAAGAGCTCTGCGTCCGAGGTCAGCGCCATCTTGACCGCCTCGGCCATGCCGTTTGCGATCTGGCGCGGCGGAAGCGTGGAAAGCACCTCGGGATCGATCAGCACGCGCTTGGGCTGGTAAAACGCGCCGACGATATTCTTGACGCCGCCGAGGTTGACGGCAACCTTTCCTCCGATGGAGGAATCCACCTGCGACAGAAGCGTGGTGGGAATATTGTAAAAATCAATGCCTCTCATGTAGGAGGCCGCAACAAAGCCCGCAAGATCGCCAACTACGCCTCCGCCAACGGCAACGACGCAATCCGAGCGGGTAAAGCCCTCCTCAAGAAGCGTCCTGCAGACCTCTTCGAAGACGGGAATGCTCTTGCTTCCCTCCCCCTGCTTGACCCTGACGGTAACGGCGCGTTTCGAAGCCTTGGCCACCGTCTCGGCATAGACCGCGGGAACGCCCTCGTCGGTAAGGATCAGCACGCGGCGATCCAGGTTCAGATAGCTTGCCGCGCGGGAAAGTGCGCCTCGCTCAAGAAGAATGTCGTATCCGCGCTCAGCGAGATCCATGTGCAAGATCATGTCTTTGCTCCCCCCGTCTTGGAATAGGTGCCGACCATCTTGAGTCGGTCACAGAAGCTCTCGAGCTCCCGCATCAGCTCCTCGCCGGCAGGACTGTGCACGCTTCCCTCGGCCTCCACGTAGAAGTAGTACTCCCAGAGCAGCTCCTTCATCGGACGGCTGCGCAGGCAGCGCATATTGAAGCCGTGCTGACCGATAACGTCAATGGCGCGCGCCAGAGCGCCTGCCTCGTTCTTGACGGTGAAGGTCAGGATAAAATGCTCGCCCATGCTCCCCTTTGCCCGACGGTTCTCACTGCGTGAGAAGACGGCAAAGCGGGTCGTATTGCTTCGGCTGGCGTTGACGTTGCGCGCCTTGACCGTGAGCCCGAAGATGGCGGCGGCCTCCTCGCTGGCGATCGCCGCAAGAGAGGGATCGCCCTGCTCGGCCACAAACTTGGCCGCCAGAGCCGTGTTGCTGTATTCGACCGGCTCCCAGCCCTGACTGCGAATGTACTCCGCACACTGGCCGAGCGCCTGCGGATGGCTCAGCACGCGCTGAATATCCGAGGTCTTTGCTCCCGGAACGGTCAAAAGATCCTGCGTAACGGCAAGCTCGAGGATCTCGTTGACGTACAGGCTGCCCGAGAACATCAGATCCGTGACCTGTCCGACCTCGCCGTTATAGCTGTTCTCCAGGGGGAGAACCGCCACGTCGCACTCTCCCGCCTCAACGGCGCGGTAGGCGTCGGCAAAATCGCCGAAGGCGACCTTCTCCGCCGTGGGAAAGAGCTTGCCCGTTGCAATATGGGCAAACGCGCCCTCCGTTCCGCAATAGGCCACGCGCATTCCTTCAAGAATTCTGTGCTGGTACGCACGGGAGATGGACATGGTATTTTTGAGAAAATTCATATAGTATTCGCGCAGGACGTCGTCCTCCAGGTGCTCACCGTTCTTGCGGATCACCTGCGCCTCGCGCACAGGGTCAAGCACGGGCAGACCCATCTCCTGCTTGTAGGCGGCAACCTGCTCGGACGCGCGCATACGGCGCACGAACAGCTCGGCCATTTCGCGGTCAACCTCGTTGATCTCGCGTCTTGCTTGCTCCAAAAGATCCATAATGCTTATCCTCCGGGGAAACTTCCCTCGTTATCGTTTGTGTTGGGTCAAAGACCGCAAAGCTTGGCCAGACGGCCAAAGGCAGGAAGCGCGCGCTCGATCTGCTCGGTCGTCACGCAATAGGCAAGGCGCACGTAGCCGGGACAGCCAAAGTCGTCCGAGGGAACAAGAAGGATCTCCTGCTCCTTTGCACGCTCGCAAAAGGCGTTGGCGTCCCCTCCCGGGGCCTTGATGAACAGATAAAACTCTCCGCTGGGCGGAACCACCGAAAAGCCGTAGGCCGTAAGGCTCTCGAAAAGCATACGGCGGTTGGTCTCGTAGGCCGAGAGATCCACCGTAAGGCCTAATACGTCGGGGATCAGCTGCTGAAAGAGGCTGGGGGCACAAACGAAGCCGAGCGCCCTTCCCGCTCCGCAGACCGCCGCATAGAGTGCGGAAAACTCCTTGGCGCGCGGCGAGACCAGCACGTAGCCAATGCGCTCACCGGGCAGGGAGAGCGACTTGCTGAAGGAATAGCAGACCAGCGTGTCGGGGTAAAGATTGGGAAGATACGGAACGCTCTCCCCCTCCCAGACCAGCTCGCGGTAGGGCTCGTCCGCGATCAGATAGATCGGCTCGCCAAAGCGCGCCGAGGCTTCCGCAAGGACCTGGCACATGGCCTTGGCGTTCTCCTCGGTGAGCACGGCTCCCGTCGGGTTGTTGGGAGAATTGACGATCACGGCACGCGTGCGCTCGGTGATCGCCTCGGCAAGTGCCGAAGGATCGGGCTGAAAATCCGGCTCGCGGCAGGCCACGGGAATTACCTTAGCACCCGTTCGCTCCACGAATACGCGATACTCGGGAAAGAAGGGGGCGAGCAGAATGACCTCGTCTCCCGGATTGAGAATGGCCGTAAGCGAAACGGTCAGCGAGGCCGCCGCTCCCGCCGTAAGATACAAGCAATCGGCCGTGACGCCTGCGGAATGCGTGGCGTTGAGATACTCTGCGATCGCGCGTCTGACCTCGGCGTCTCCTTGGGCGGAGGTATAGCCGTGCAGGCGGACGGGATCCCCCTTCTGCAAAAGTGCGATCAGCCGATCGCGCACGGCGTTCGGTGCGGGAACGCTTGGGTTGCCGAGGCTGAAATCGAAGACCTTATCCTCGCCGATCTCCTTTTTGCGCGCCCTTCCGTATTCAAATAATTCGCGGATCACCGAGCGCTTCTCGCCCAGTGCCCTCATGCTTTGATTGATCATCGGACACCTCCAAGTTAACATTGTTAACTTCGTTAATCCTATTATACATGATCCTGGAAAAAAGTCAAGGCTTTTTTGGAAATTCCTCTTGAAAAAGCCTTGATTTTATGATAGAATAAGCAAGAAAGCTCCCTCGAGGCATTCCCACCTGCTCTTGGGAGGTTAACACCGTTTACAAAGGAGAAGATCATGGAAGAAGGCTACACCGCAGGCGCCGTTCGCGAACGGCTGATCATCGCAGGCATCCGCGAGCTGGAGACGCACGGGCTCAACGACTTTTCGCTTCGCCGCGTGGCCGTGGCCAGCGAGGTCTCCTGCGCCGCTCCCTACCGCCATTTTCGCGACAAGGAGGAGCTGATCCTCGAGATCATTCGCTACATCAACCGTCAATGGACGCTCCTGCAGGAGCAGATCCTCGCCGTCTTCCCCTCGGACGACACGCGCGCGCTTTGCGAGCTTGGCGTGGCGCACATCCGCTTCTGGATCGCCAATCCCAACTTCCGCTCGGTGCTCCTCCTCGACACCGACGCCAAGGAGGAGGATCCGCGCCTCTTTGAGCGCAGAAAGATCAGCGAGGGACTCACCTCCCTGATCCGCGCCTACTGCCAACGCCGCGGAGACAGCGCCGCGACCGAGGCGGAAAAGAGCTACGCCTTCCTCGCCCTGATCTACGGCACCGTGCTGATGCTCGGCAATCGGGAGCTGGCCAACGACGACGCGACCATCTCCATGATCCGCACCCGTCTCTCGGACATTCTGACCGCATAAAAAAGCGAGCGCCTGCTCGTTCTACCCCGTCGGTAGAGCGCAGGTGCTCGTTTTTCGTTTATTTACTTCGCTCAAAGAGCCGGTTCCTCTCGGCTCTCCTCGGCCTCCTGACGGCGGATCTCCTCGGTCCAGCAGGCGTGACACATGGCCACGTAGGAATCGTTTCCGCCCAGAAGGATCTGGCCGCCGCGCGTGATGATCTTTCCGTTATCATCGATACGGGCGTTGACGATCGCCTTCTTGCCGCAGGAGCAAATGGTCTTGATCTCGGTGATCGAGTCGGCCACCTCAAAGAGGCGACGGCTTCCCGCAAAGAGGTGCGTCAAAAAGTCGGTGCGCAGACCGAAGCAAAGAACGGGAACGTCAAAAAGATCCACGATCCTGCGGAGCTGGTCCACCTGCTCCACGGTAAAGAACTGGCACTCATCCGCGATCACGGCGTGGCAATCGCGATGCTCGGCCGTAAAGAGCGCAAAAATATCGGTCTCCTGCTCGATCACGTCGGCAGTGGCCTGCAGTCCCACGCGGGAATAGACCACGTCAAGACCGTCACGGGTATCGAGCGCGGGCTTAATGAGCCAGACCTTCATGCCTCGCTCCTGGTAATTGAAACGGGTAATGAGGGCGTTTGCGGTCTTGGAGGACCCCATCGCACCGTATTTGAAATAAAGCTTTGCCATTGGAAAAAACGATCCTTTCCATTCATCGATCGGCACGCGCAAAAAAAGCGCAGTGTGCGGCAGAGAATAGTATACCATGTTTTGGACGCTTGTGCAAGAGAGATTTTCGAAAAGCGCAAAAATCGGCTTTTTTCACAAAAAAGCACCGACAAAACCCGACAAAAAGACCATGCCAAAGATCCTTTCGCTTTAGAAAAGCACTCGCCGGAGCAAAAAGGACTTGCAATCCCTCCTCGTCCGTGATACAATAAAATTAAGAAAAATCCCGCGCACAAAAAGGAGGAACCCATGCAAGAGCTGGAACGTTTTGACCGCATCGGCACAGAGCCGCACCGAAGCTACTATATTCCCTTCTCCCCCGAGGACGAGATCCGTATTCGGGACGGCATCATCGACCGCACCTCCTCCTCGCGCTTTCTCTCGCTGGACGGGCTCTGGCAGATCCGCGAGCACGCGCACGCCGAGGATTTTTGCCTCGACGAGCCCTTGGACAGAACCATCCCCGTTCCCTCCTGCGTGCAGATGCAGGGCATGGATCAGATCCAATACATCAACACGCGCTATCCCTTTCCCATTCTTCTGCCGCATATTGCCTACGACAATCCCTCCTGGCACTATCGCCGTGCCTTCTCCCTTAACAAACGGACGGGGGAACGCTACTACCTGAATTTCGAAGGCGTGGACAGTGCCTTCTTCCTCTACGTCAACGGAACGCGAAAGGGATACTCCCAGATCTCGCACGCCACGAGCGAATTTGACGTCACCGACCTTCTTCTTGACGGGGAGAACGTGATCGACGTTCTGGTCGTCAAGTGGTGTATCTCCTCCTATCTGGAGTGCCAGGACAAATTCCGCTTTTCGGGCATCTTCCGCAGCGTCTATCTGCTCACGCGCCCCGAGCGTCACGTGACCGACTACAAGCTCGAAACGCGCTGCGCAGACGGACGGGGAGAGCTGCTCTTTCGGAATGAAAGCTCCATTCCGCTCGCGATCTGCCTTGCCGAGCAACGAGCAACGGTTGCCCCCGGCGAGAGCGCAACCCTTACGCTTTCGGGTATCCGTCCCTGGTCGCCCGAGGATCCCGCGCTCTATCCCCTCACCGTCAGCACGGACGGGGAGATCATTCCCGAGCAGATCGGCTTCCGCGAGATTTCGATCGACGGCAAGGTCTTTCGCATCAACGGCGAGGCCGTCAAGCTCAAGGGCGTCAACCGCCACGAGTTCAACTGCCGCACGGGCGCGACCGTCACGCGCGAGGATATGCTCCTCGATCTTCGCCTGATGAAGGAGCTGAACGTCAATGCCATCCGCACCTCGCACTACCCCAACTGCCCCGAATTCTATCTGCTTTGCGACGCCCTCGGCTTTTACGTCATGGACGAGGCCGACGTGGAAACGCACGGCGCGGCCAAGCGGCAGAGCCGCTCGCATCAGTACGATCTGTGGCGGGAATACGCCGAAATGGACCTCTTTGCTCCCGGCATCACCGACCGCCAGATGGCCCTTGTGGAGCGTGACAAGAACCGCACCTGCGTGATCCTCTGGTCGATGGGCAACGAGGCCATGTTTGGCAAGGCCTTCTTTGCGGGTGCCGAATACATCAAAAAGCGGGATACCACCCGTCCGCTTCACTACGAGAGCCTGCAAAGCGCAGACCCCAAATACTACAACTACCCTTTGGTGGACGTGGTCAGCATGATGTACCCCTCCATCGAGCGCATCCGTGCGTCGGTCTTGGATGACCCCAAGGAGACCCGCCCCTTCGTCCTCTGCGAATACACCCACGCCATGGGCAACAGCTGCGGGGATCTTGCCGATTACTGGAAGCTGATCAACGAGGAAGAACAGATGATGGGCGCCTTTGTTTGGGAGTGGGCCGACCACGCGATCCTCACCGAGAAGGGACTACGCTACGGCGGCGACTTTGGCGAGCCCGAGCATGACGGCAACTTCTGCGTGGACGGTCTCCTCACCGCCGACCGCAGGCTCAAATCGGGCGCGCTGGAGATGAAGGCCGTTTACGGCGGAAAGCTCTCCTCCCCCATGAGAGAGGTCTCTCCCCTGCCCGACCCCGCGCTCGGCGCGAAGACGCTTTCCATTCTGGCCGACGAGCATACGGGACTTCTGACCTCGATCAAGGCGGACGGACGCGAGATCCTCGCCGCACCCATGCACTTTAACGTGACTCGCTATATCGACAACGACCGCCATCTGCTCTCGCATCTGTACGAGCATTCCCGCCTTGACGTTTGCCGTCCGCACGTCTTTTCCTGCGAGCATCTGGCAAACGGCTATCGCTTTGAGGGCGCACTGGCATCCAACTGCCTCGAGCCCTGCGCAAGCTTTACGGCGGAATACCGCGTGGAGGGCGCGGAGCTTGTCCTGCGGCTTTCCTATCGCCTTGCCGACTACGTCAAGGAATTTCCGCGCTTTGGCCTGGAGTTTGGCGTGGAGAGGTCCTTTAATGCCTTCTCCTACGTGGGCTACGGCCCCTACGAGAGCTATTCGGACAAGCACGTGGCCTGCGATTACGGCTATTACGAAAGCACCGCAGAGCAAAACTACGAGCACGGATATCTGCGTCCGCAGGAATCGGGAAGCCACCACGCCTGCACGCATCTCGGCGTGAAGGGACTGTTTGCCCTGCACGCGGAAAAGCCCTTCTCCGCATCGGTCAATCCCTACACGACAAGGCAGCTGCGCGAGACGAAGCACGACGACGAGCTGACCGAGAACCCCTTTGTCAACGTATGCCTTGACCTTGCCATGCGCGGAATCGGCTCCTACTCCTGCGGCCCCACCCTTCCCGCCGAGCACGAGATCCCCCGCGATGGCGAAAACACCTTCCGCTTCCGGTTTTGAGGTGAAAATAGAAAGAGCCGCTATCTCGGCGGGTGTATCACGCTTTGATAGCGGCATATTTTT
>JAFNVK010000156.1 GCA_017379815.1 Clostridia bacterium | reverse complement strand
GTCGGTAGGTAAAACTGTCCTTTTGCGTGAAGGAGTATCAAGACAGCTTCCTTTTTAATTGCTTCTATTCCGCAGCAGATTGGAAAGCGTTTGCGCATCGGCGTAGCGCAGCGTGACCGTCACGTTGCCCATGTTGTCGGGCGAAAGCTCGCACCTCTCCCAGCCGTCCGGGATCAGAAGACGGTCTTGCGGAAGACGCGCAATGAGATACTCCTCGGTGCGATACCACTGCCCCACCTCAAGATGCTCGAGGTATTCCTCCATCGTCAGTCCGCTCTCCGTGATCAGCGCGGCGTGCGGACGTCCCACGTAGCGCAAATGCCAGGGCTCGTAGGAGATTCCGGTGATCTCCTCCTTGCCGGCAGGATAGCGAATGATATATCCGTGCTTGCAGCAGAGCCGCGACAGCATTCTTCCCGACAGGGAGTCCAGCAATTCCATTCCGTCAAAGTGCGGAGCATAAACGTCAAGCGCCAAGCCGGCCTCGTGCTCACTGCATCCCACCTTGGCCGCAATACCTGCCTCACTCTTGTTCAGGATCTCCTGCTGCTCCTCCGACGTGCGGTAATCGCTGACGACGTACATACGCACGCCCGTTTCCCTTTGTATCTCATCGCGCAGGCGGATATAGTCGTCCCGCATCAAGGGATGCATCTGCGCTCCGCGATACAGCACCAGCTCGGCCTCGTAGTCCTCGGGCAGAGGATGCTCGGCGTTGACCAGCATCAGATTGCGCGTTGCGCGAACGTTGTCCTGCTCCAAAAGCGCCTCCTGCGTCCAGAGCGTACAATGCGAGAGAGGCGGCGACGCCGCAACGAGAGAAAGCTCCTCCCGCGTCTCCAGGCGATAGAGGATCGGGAACCACCATTCCCCCTTGTGAAGGAAGGCCGCCGTGCCGCAAAGAAGGATCGTGAAAAGAAGCAATAAGCAAAACGGCTTGCGCCATTTTCCGGCTCTTTTCATATCGCAAAGCCCCCGTCCACGCCAAGGACCTGCCCCGTGATGAAGGAGGCCTCGGGAGAGGCCAGGAAGAGCACCGCCGCGGCAACCTCCTCGGGTCGTCCGAGACGGCAAAGCGGCGTCTCGTCGGCAAGCGAGCGCTTGGTGTCCTCATCCAGCGCGGCGTTCATCTCGGTCTCGATCACGCCGGGCTCAATGCAGTTGACCGTGATGCCCGAGGGGCCAAGCTCCTTGGCAAGCGCCATGGTGAGTCCGCGAAGCCCTGCCTTGGAGGCCGAATAATGCACCTCCATAGAAGCCCCCGTCTTGCCCCACATCGACCCCACGTTGATGATCCTTCCCCCCATATGCTCGGCGATCATGCCGCGCACGGCGGAGCGGGTAACGTAAAACGCGCCGTCGAGATTGACACCCATCACACGCTTCCAATCGGCGTCGCTGAGATCGGTAAAGAGCTTGCTCTGCGCAACGCCCGCGTTATTGACCAGCACGTCGATGCGGCCAAGATGGGAAAGCGCCTCCGCCACCGCACGCTCGGCCGCAGAGGGGTCTGAAATATCCGCTCTCAGCGCGTAGGCCCCCGTCTCGGCGGCAAGTGCCTCGGCCTCGGCCGTAGCCTTTTGATAGAGGAAGACCACCCGATCCCCGTGCGCGCAGAATGCGCGGACGCAGGCGCGGCCAATGCCGCGGGAGCCTCCCGTGATCAATACGTTCGCCATAATTCTATCCTTTCCCATTTCGTTCCGTCGGTAATAAAGAGAATGTCGCCCATAAGATCGGTTCTGAAAACCTCTGCCCCGATCCCGGCAAGGCGAAGAAGCGTCGCTCCGTTTGGATGCCCATAGGGGTTATCTGCGCCGCAGGAGATCACCGCATACTGCGGACGGACCGCGCGCAGGAATGCCTCGCTTGATCCGTTGGCCGCACCGTGGTGCGAGGCCTTATAGAGCCCTGCCGAAAGAGCTTCTCTGCCGTAAGCGGCAAGCAGAGCTTCTTCGGCATCCAACTCCGCATCTCCCGAAAAGAGCGCGCTCACCCTGCCGCAGGTGACCTTGACCACCACGCTGCCGCTGTTGCCCTCAAGCACGGCGTCCGAAAAGGGAGCCAAGACGAGAAGGTCGAGCACGCCCACGCGCATCCGATCCCCCGCCCGTGCGGCGATCAACTCCGCTCCCGTGTCCGCAACCGCAGAAAGAAAGGCGCTTACCGTCTCGCTCTCCTCCTCGCTGCCGTTGACCCAGACCGTTTCGGTCGGAAAGCTGCGCAGAACGCCGTCCGCTCCGCCGAGATGGTCCTCGTCGGCATGCGTAAAGACGGCAAGACGCAAAGCGGTGACGCCAAGCGAGTGCAGGCGGCTGACCAGAGCCTCCTGCGCGCTTTCGGGTCCTGCGTCGATCAGAACGTCGCCCACCTCGGTGCGCAAAAGGGCGCAGTCGCCCTGGCCAACGTCAAGAAAATAGACCTCAACGTGTGCCTCTCGCTCCTCGGTGCGGCAGGAAGCAAGCGACAGAAAAAGCAAGCCCGTGCAAAGCAAAAGGCAAAGCAGACGGTATATTCGGTTTTTCTTCGTCATCGTTTTCCAAGTCTTCATACCCTCATTATATCACTTTTTTTCAACTTTTCAATAGGTTTTCCCGAAACTTCCGCATAAATCGCGCACGCCGCATCCTTTTTGCGGAAAGAAGCCCCGCGCGCCACACCCTGTCTCCCAAGGAAAAGCATGGCACGTTGCCGGGACAGTTTTGGTTGTTTTTTCACACAATCTTCACATTTCCTGTGGAAAAATTCCCGTTTGCGGACAAAATCCGCCATAAAAACGGCTTTTTCCGGCTTCTTTTGTGAACAAATCTTTAACAATGTGAAAATAAGGTGTTTTTTACGTGATTTCTTGTTGATTTCATAGGAGATTTATGGTATAATTGGCGTAACATTTTGAACGGACATTCTACTGTTTGAACGTTCTGCAAGGAGGTATGCTTCCCCATGCAAAAGGATATTCGAATCACCCTTGGTAAGGTGTTGACCGTGGCATTCATGGTTCTGACCTTTATCAACACGCTTCTTCCCGACGAATTCGTGCGCGGCCTGCTCTTCGTTTCGGCCGAGCCCGATCCCTGGCGGATGCTGCTGCGCTGGCTCAGCTTCGTCTCCTTCCTGGTGCTTCCCATTGCGGCCTTCTTTGACCGTCCCACCTTCCGCCGCATCGCGTTCTACTTCTGCCTGCCCGTGGCGATCCTCTGTCTGATAGACGTCTCCGGAACGCTTGCCGGCTACACCTCGCCCCTCGGCACGGGTCTGTGCGACATTCGCTACCTGCCCGACGGCGTGCGCCTCTTTATGAAGAACGAGATCTTCCGCGGCATCCTCTTCTTTGCCATTCATCTTGCGGAGATCGGCGCGATCCTTGTGATGACCCTGCGTGAC
>JAFNVK010000155.1 GCA_017379815.1 Clostridia bacterium | reverse complement strand
GAGAGCGGCGAGCAATTTGATCTGATCATCGCCATCGGTCCTCTTGTGATGATGAAATACACCGTCCTCACCGCAAAGCCCTACGGCGTTCCCGTTACCGTTTCCATGAATCCCATCATGATCGACGGCACGGGCATGTGCGGCGGCTGCCGCCTGACCTTGAACCGCGACGGCAAGCGTATTACGCAATTTGCCTGCGTGGACGGCCCGGACTTTAACGGCTACGAGGTGGACTTTGACGAGGCGATGTCGCGCTCCCGTATGTATGCAGACTTTGAGCGTCACGCCTACGAAAGCACCTGCAATCTTTTTCAGAAATCGTAAGGTAGGATATTGATTATGGCTATTCAACCGAAACGGAATCCCATGCCGGTACAAGATCCCAAGGAGCGCGCCCGCAATTTTTCGGAGGTGGCATTGGGGTATACCGCAAAAATGGCCGAGAACGAAGCAAGCCGCTGCCTTAGCTGCAAGAACGCGCCCTGCGTAACTGCCTGCCCCGTGAACGTGCAGATCCCCGATTTTATCCAAAAAATCAAGGAAGGCAAGCACGAGGAAGCCTATCGGATCATCCGTGAGACCTCCTCTCTGCCCGCCGTGTGCGGACGCGTTTGTCCGCAGGAGCGCCAGTGCGAGAGCAAATGCACCATGGGCATTAAATTTGAGCCCGTGGCCATCGGACGCTTGGAGCGCTTTGCGGCAGACCTGCACAACGCGCAAGTCCTTCCTCCAGAGGAAGCCCCTGCGCAGAACGGACACCGCGTGGCCATCGTTGGCTCGGGCCCTTCCGGTCTTTCCTGTGCGGGAGACCTGGCGCGCCTCGGCTACGAGGTGACCGTCTTTGAGGCACTCCACACCGCAGGCGGCGTGCTGGTCTACGGCATTCCCGAATTTCGTCTTCCCAAGTCCATCGTGGCCAAGGAGGTGCAGTCCCTGCGCGAGATCGGCGTGCGGATCGAGACCAACGTGGTCATCGGCAAGACGCTTACCGTGGATGAGCTCTTTGAGGATGGCTTTGAGGCGATCTTTATCGGCTCGGGCGCGGGTCTTCCCAGCTTTATGAACATTCCCGGAGAATCGCTCAAAGGCGTTTACTCCGCAAACGAATTTCTCACCCGAAGCAACCTGATGAAGGCCTATGCCGCGAACACCGAGACCCCCATCATGAAGGGCGGCCGCGTGGCCGTGGTCGGCGGCGGAAACGTGGCCATGGACGCCGCACGGACCGCACTCCGTCTGGGGGCCGAGGAAGTAAAGATCGTCTACCGCCGTTCCATGGAAGAGCTTCCTGCAAGAAAGGAAGAGATCGAGCACGCCGAGGAGGAGGGTGTGATCTTCTCCCTGCTCTGCTCGCCCACCGAGATCCTCGGATATGAGAATCCCACCGATCCGCGCGACCCGAAAAACGGATTCGTCAAGGAGATGCGTTGCATTCGCATGGAGCTTGGCGAGCCGGATGCCAAGGGTCGCCGCCGCCCCGTTCCCGTTGAGGGATCGGAGTTCACCATGCCCGTGGACACGGTGATCATGGCGATCGGCACGTCGCCCAATCCCCTGATCAAGAGCACCACCGAGGGGCTCGAGGTCAACGCGCGCGGCGGAATCGTGGTCAACGAGGACGGTCTTACCTCGCGTGAGGGCGTCTTTGCCGGAGGCGACGCCGTGACCGGAGCCGCAACCGTGATCTCCGCGATGGGCGCAGGAAAAACGGCCGCCGCCGCGATCCATGCGTATCTTTCGCAGAAGTAATCTCCAAATAAAGAAGGACAGAGAATGAAACCCATTCTCTGTCCTTTTTTATGTACTTACTTCTTCACGGAATCGCGGATCTCGCGCAGGAGAGCGGCCTGCTCGCGGACGTTTGCATAGAACTCGTCCTTGATCGCCTGCTCTGCGGCAGCCTTCTCTGCTGCTGCGGCAGCCTCTGCGGCAGCCTTGGCATCGGCCTCTGCCTTCAGCGCGGCGGCCTCGGCCTCCTTCTTGGCGTTCTCCTTGGCGTTGAGCTTGCGCTCCATGCCCTTGATCACGCGGACCAGCACGAATACGGTGAACGCGATGATCAGGAAGTCCAGGATCGACTGCAGCCACAGACCGTACTGGATCGAGATCTTGCTGACCTCAACCACACCCTCTGCATCCAGCACCTCCTCGCGCAGGACGTACTCCCACTCGTTGATGCTGACACCGCTGGTGAAGAAGGTCATAAGCGGCGTGATGATCTGCTTGACCAGACCGTTGACGATCGCGTTGAACGCGGTTGCAACGACTACGGCGACAGCCATATCCAGCACGTTGCCCTTGGTGATAAACTTCTTGAAATCAGAGAAGAAGCTGACTCTCTCCTTCTTGATCTTTGCCTTCTTTTCCTTGATCTTTTCCTTCATTTCTCTTTCCTCGCCTTTTCTGATTTTTTCTTCCAGCGCTTCTCTGTCTGCCCGTCCCATTGCAATCTCCTTTTTCGTGTATTGATCAGACGCAACGCAAGCATCGGCAAGCGCCGTCTTGGTATTTTCATTGTACTCCGAAATTCACATCTTGTCAACAAAAACTTGCGTTTTTTGCAAAAAAACACATACAAACAGGCTTTTTTGTCAAAAAAGCGAGAAAACGGTCACAGATCGTTTCGGCAAACGTCCTCGGGAGTCTCCCGCTTGACGGCGAGATAGCTCTCCCCGCCTGCCAGCATGACCACCGGCGGACGCGGAATGCGGTTGTAGTTGGAGGACATGGAATAATTGTACGCTCCCGTGGTCAGAACGGCAAGCAGATCGCCGCGCGCGACGGTCTTGGGCATCTTGACGTTCTCCTGCAGAATGTCTCCGCTCTCGCAGCAGCGTCCCACCACCGAGCAACGCATCTGCTCCTCGGCTTCGGCCTTCTCCGTGCGATTGGCAAGAAGAACGGTATAGGGAGAACGGTAAAGCGCAAATCGGGGATTGTCGGTCATTCCGCCGTCCACGGATACGTAATTCTTGTATCCCGGAATCTGCTTGACCGTACCCACGGTATAGAGCGTCATACCGGCCTCGGCCACAATGCTCCGTCCGGGCTCCATGCGGATCGCAGGAAGCGGAAGGCCAAGCTGACGGCAAAGCGCTTGTACCGACTCGCCCACCGTTTTGACCGTATCCGCGATATTCATAACGGGATCCTCGGCAAGATAGCGCACGCCAAATCCGCCGCCAAGATCAAGCTCCTCGGCAAGATAGCCGTGCTTGTCCCTCATCTCGGCCATAAAGCGGAGCATGATCTCCGCCGAGCGCAAGAAGACGTCGGCGTCAAACACCTGCGAACCAACGTGGCAATGGAAGCCCGCAAGATGCAGGTGCGGAAGCGTGAGTGCATAGGCGGTGATCTCCTCGGCCTGCCCCGTTTCGATGGCCGAGCCGAATTTGGAATCCACGTTGCCCGTGGAGACCGCCTCGTAGGTGTGCGGATCAA
Organism: Clostridia bacterium; assembly: GCA_017379815.1. GTDB lineage: Bacteria > Bacillota > Clostridia > Oscillospirales > CAG-272 > UMGS1865. Next base: position 11,070 of record JAFNVK010000155.1, on the reverse strand, counting down.
TGCCGGGAGTCAGTCGAAGCAGGATCTTCTGCACGCTCCCCTTCTCGCTTGCGACGCGCTCAATGGCGTCCAGCTCCTCGCGGTTGTCCACCACGAAATAGCCCACACCGCGCTCCATGGCATAAAGAATATCCGCATCGGTCTTGTTGTTGCTGTGGAAATATGCGCGCTCCAGGGGAAAGCCCACCGCGTGCGCGGTGCAGATCTCGCCCACGGAGACCACGTCGATTCCCATTCCCTCCTCCTGCATGATCCGATAGATCTGCTTGAAGGAGGCCGCCTTGCTGGCGTAAAGCGGAAGTGCCGCTTCGCCAAAGGCCTCGCGCATAGCGCGAAGATAGGTCCTGCATTGCAGACGGATGCGGTCCTCGTCCAAAAGATAGAGAGGCGTTCCGTATTGCTCGGCCAGAAGAACGGTGTCCTGCCCACCAAGGCAGAGATGGTCCTTTTCGTTGACCGAAAGATTGTCACAAATCATGTTCTTCATGGATCAGGCTTCCTCAAGCATACGCTTCATGTCATAAAGTCCCTCAGGCTTTCCGATCAGGAAATCCGCCGCGGCGATCGCGCCCTCGGCAAAGAGAGAGCGACTGTGTGCCTCGTGCTTGAGCGTGATTGTCTGGGAATCCGTCCCAATGATGACCTCATGCTCGCCCACGATGTTGCCCATGCGAATGGCGTGAATGCCGATCTCGTTCTTCTCGCGCTTGGCATGCCCTGAACGGCCGCAGATCAGCGTTGCGTCCTCGCGCACCTCCTGCAGCTCTCTGGCGAGAAGCAGCGCCGTGCCGCTGGGCGCGTCCAGCTTGCGGTTGTGGTGCTTCTCCACGATCTCAATATCCGCCTCGGGGAAGGCCTTGGCCGCCGTCTTGGCCAGCTCCACGAGAAGCGCGATGCCAAGCGACATATTGGCCGAATGGAAGATCGGGATCGCCTCGGATGCGCGACGGATCACCTCCGTCTCCTCCTCGGTATGTCCCGTGGTGGCCAGAACGACGGGAACGCGCTTTTCCACAGCGTATTCCAACATAGCCGCCGTACCCGCGTGATGGGAAAAATCAATGATGCAATCGGGCGTCTCGGTAATCGCACTCCACTCGGTGTAGGTCGGGAACTCGCGCGTATCCACGGGCAAAAGGTCAAAGCCCGCCACGGGAACTGCTCCGCGCATGCCGTCCAGGGCAAGCTTTGCCACCTCGCGGCCCATGCGTCCTCCGACGCCGCAAATCAAGATCTTCATAGCTCCTCCGCTCAATTCAAATCAAATTCTGCTCCCGCATCAGCGCAAGGAGCATTTCCTCATGGGCGCTCTCCATGGGTGTCAGCGGCAGGCGCAGGCTGTTTTCGCCATAGCCCATCGCCGCCATGGCGGCCTTGACGGGAATGGGGTTGACCTCGCAGAAAAGCGCGTTGACCAGGGGCAACAGCTCCAGCTGCAGATCGGCACTGCCCTTTACGTCTCCCGAAAGGAATTTGTGGCAGATCTGTGAGGTCTCCGCAGGCATCAGATTGGAAAGCACCGAGATCACGCCCTTGCCTCCCAGAGAAAGGATGGGCACGATCTGGTCGTCATTACCCGAATAGATATCCATTTTGCCGCGCACGAGAGAGGCAAGCTCCGCGATCTGGGAAATGTTGCCGCTGGCCTCCTTGATGGCAACGATGTTCGGATGCTCCGCAAGAGCAGCTGCCGTTGCGGGAAGAATGTTGCATCCGGTTCTCGAGGGAACGTTATAGAGAATGATCGGCTTGGTGGAGACGTCCGCCACTGCGGTAAAGGAGGCGATCAGTCCCTTCTGCGTAGCCTTGTTATAATAAGGGGTCACCAAAAGGATCGCATCCGCACCGACCTCGCAAGCATATTGGGTCAGCTCAATGGCGTAAGCGGTATCGTTGGAGCCCGTTCCGGCGATCACGGGAACTCTGCCGTTGACTGTTTCCACGGCGAAGCGGATCGCCTCGCGATGCTCCTCGTCGGTCAGGGTCGAGGCCTCGCCCGTCGTTCCGCAAACGACGATAGCGTCAATTCCCTGCTCGACCTGCCAGTTGATCAGCCTTGCAAAGGCCTCGTAGTCGATCTGCCCGTTGCGAAAGGGCGTGATGATCGCGGTTGCTGCTCCGGTAAATACAGTGTTCTTCATGCTGTTCCTCATCCTCTTTTCTGGAAATCTTCTTGACAAAAAGAAAAACAGAGATCGACGCGAAAATGCGCTCTCTCTGCCCTCTCCGCCCGGAATATTCCATAGCGGTCCTTTCGGAAAAGTGGATAGCGCTCCGCATCTCTGCGACAACAGGACGGATCTTCTCCGCACTGCCAGAAGCGATCCTGCGCAAGAACCGTTCTTCGGCACCCGACCCTTTCTCCGCCGCAACGTCCGCGCCGACTTGGCACGGCGGATACTCTTTTCAGGGTGCGCCTCTATCATTTTTTGTCAGTATACCACAGTTTCGGGCGTTTGTCAATCTTTTTTTCATATTTTTAAGAAGATCCGCAAAAATATTCTCCGTCAAAGAAAATAACAAAGCGCCCTCTCCCAAAAGCTTGGGAGGGGCGCTCTCTTCTCTTTTTATGCACCGAGATACTTGGTCTTGTACTGCTTGTACGTCTCCTTGAAATACGCATCGTCCGAGCGAACGGCGCGCAGGGATTCGTGCAGATTGAGATTGTAGTGCATGGCGTCGATCACGCACCCCGCCACGTTGGAGCAATGGTCGGACGTACGCTCAAGGTTGGTCAGAAGATCCGACCAGATAAAGCCTGCCTCGATGCTGCAGTTCTGCTGCTGCAGGCGCAGAATGTGCTGATCGCGCATCCGATCCTTGAGAGAATCGATGACCTGCTCCAGAGGCTCAACGCAGTTGGCTGCTCCAAGATCGGAGTCAACAAACGCCCGAACGGTCAGCCCAAGGATCTCTCCGACGGCATCGCAAAGCGTTTGCAGCTCTCGCTCGGCCTCGGGCGAAAAGCGGATCTTCTTGTCGCGCAGCTCCTCCGAGGATTCCAGCAGGTTTACGGCATGGTCCGAAATACGCTCCAGATCTCCGATAATCTTGAGAAGCTTTGTGACCTCGGCACTGTCCTTCTCGCTGATCTGCCTCGTGCTGAGCTTGACGAGATAGGTGCCGATGATGTCCTCGTAATGGTCGGTCTGCTCCTCAGCCTCGCGGATCGCCTTAGCCAGAGAGGCATCGTAGGCCATCAGACACTGCAAGCTCTGTTCCAATGCCTCGGTCGCCGTTTTGGCCATGCGTCCTGCCAGAGAGTGACATTGCTCAATGGCAACGCTGGGGGCGCTGAGGAGGCGCTCGTCCAGCTCGGCAAAGGTATCCGGCTTCTGCGTATCCGGCACGATCTTGTATACCAGCTTCTCCAGAAGCGAGGTCATGGGCAGAAGCAGGACCGTGCAAAGCAGGTTAAAGGCGGAATGCGCAACGGCAATTCCCGTCATGGACGCGGCCTCGTCAAAGAGCGGGGGCGTGAGGATCTTAGAGACCAGAGCAAAGACGCTCAGCCAGATCACCGTTCCCAGCACGTTGAAGGACAGGTGAACGAGCGCCGTGCGCTTGGCGTTCTTGTTCGTGCCGAAGGAGGAAAGGATCGTGGTAATGCAGGTTCCGATGTTCTGTCCCATGATAATGGGGATCGCTGCACCGTAGGACACCCTTCCCGTAACGGCCAGAGCCTGCAAAATACCGACCGAGGCAGAGCTTGACTGAATGATCGCCGTCAGCACAGCGCCCGCAAGCACGCCGAGAATCGGATTTTTGAAGAGCAGGAAAAGCTCCTGGAACGCAGGAATGTCCTTAAGTCCCGACACAGCGTCGGTCATGATGTTCATGCCGAACATCAGCGTGGCAAAGCCCAAAAGAATGGTTCCGATATCCTGCTTGCGCTTGCTCTTGCAAAACATATAGAGGACCACGCCGATCAGCGCAAGAATGGGGGTGAAGGACATGGGCTTGAGCAGCTGCACCACGGGGTTATCACCCGAAATACCGCCAAGGCTGAGCACCCAGGACGTCACCGTCGTTCCAACGTTGGCTCCCATGATCACGTTGATCGCCTGACGGAGCGTCATCAGCCCCGAGTTGACGAATCCGACGATCATCACGGTCGTGGCCGAGGAGCTTTGAATAATGGCCGTAACACCAATTCCCGTGAGAAGTCCTGCCGCCTTGTTGCTCGTCAGCTTTCCGAGCATGGCCTGCAGGCGGTTGCCCGCACTTCTCTCCAGCGCCTGCCCCATCACGCTCATACCGAACAAAAAGAGGCAGAGTCCGCCGAGCATGGTCAATACGTCAAAGATAGTCATAGCTTCTCCTTTCCTTGAGGTCGCTTGTTTTTTTGACAAAAGCAGGCCGAAGCAAATCCATGGAGGAGCTGCCCGGCCTGTTTTCAAGGATCAGTTCTTAAAATAGCTTACTGCAGAGCGGAACATGCCGATCTCAAAGTCACCGGGAACGTTCTGATACAGACCGTTTCCGATTCTCTCGGAGTGTCCCATCTTGCCGAATACGCGGCCGTCGGGAGAGGTAATACCCTCGATGGCGCACGCAGAGTTGTTGGGATTGAAGTGAATATCTGCGGTGGGATTGCCCTCGGCATCCACGTACTGCGTGGCGATCTGTCCGTTGGCGGCAAGCTTTGCGATCAGCTCATCCGAGGCGAGGAAGCGGCCCTCACCGTGGGAGATCGGAACCGTGACGATATCCCCGACTTGACGCTCTGCCAGCCAAGGAGACTTGACCGAGCAGATGCGCGTGCGCACGAGTCTTGACTGGTGACGTCCGATGGTGTTGTAGGTCAAGGTAGGACAATTCTCGTCGGTATCGATGATCTTACCGTAAGGCACAAGCCCCAGCTTGATCAGGGCCTGGAAGCCGTTGCAGATGCCTGCCATCAGGCCTCCGCGCTGATCCAGCAGCTCCGTGACGGATTCCTTCACGGCCGCGTTGCGGAAGAAGGCGGTGATGAACTTGCCCGAGCCGTCCGGCTCGTCGCCGCCCGAAAAGCCTCCGGGAATGAAGATCATCTGCGCATCCTTTACCTTTGCGGCAAACTCCTCAACGGATTGAGAAATAGCGGCCTTGGAAAGGTTGCGGACCAGGAAGATCTCGGGGTCTGCTCCCGCGTCGGCCAGCGCCTTTGCGGTATCAAACTCGCAGTTGGTTCCGGGGAATGCAGGGATCAGCACCTTGGGTCTTGCCACCTTGATCGCGGCGGAAACGCGCTTGGTGTCCGCATGGGCAAAGGTGGGAATATTCTCCTGGGTCTGCTCGATATTGCAGGCGTAAACGCCCTCGAGCTTGCCCTCGTAGAGTGCATTCAGCTCCGTAAAGGAAACCGTCTCACCGCCAAGCGTGAGGGTATCGCCGTCGGTAAAGAAGCCGACCGTCTGCCCCTCGGTATCGGCATCCACCTCAAGGAGGAAGGAGCCGTAGGCATAGCCGAAGATATCAGCCTTGGTAAGCGAAGGATCAAAGGCAAATCCAAGTCCGTTGCCGATGCACATCTTGTAGACCGCCTCGGCAATGCCGCCGTAGGTGGGCGTGTAGGCCGCGTAGACCTTTCCTTGACGCATCAGCGCGGTGACCTTGTCAAAGGTTGCCAGCAAGGATTCCGCATTGGGAAGTCCGTCCTCACCGTAGGCAGGTGCAAGCGAGATGAGCTTGTGCCCTGCGGCCTTGGCGTCGTTGGTGACGATCTCGTCGGTCTTTCCCGTGGTCACGGCAAAGGAAACGAGCGTGGGAGGCACGTTGATCTGCTCGAAGGTGCCCGACATGGAGTCCTTGCCGCCGATCGAGGCGATGCCAAGCTCCAGCTGTGCGCGGAAAGCACCAAGGAGGGCCGCCAGAGGCTTGCCCCAGCGCTTGCCGTCCTTCATGGGCTTCTCAAAATACTCCTGGAAGGTCAGGTAAACGTCCTCGAAGGACGCACCCGTGGCGATCAGCTTGGAGACCGACTCCACAACGGCAAGATAGGCGCTGTGGTAGGGGCTCTGCTCGGCGATATAGGGGTTGTAGCCCCAGGCCATCAGGGAGCAGGCGTCGGTGTGCTTCTTCTCCACAGAGATCTTATGTACCATTGCCTGAATGGGCGTTTGCTGATGCTTGCCGCCAAAGGGCATAAGCACGGTTCCTGCGCCGATGGTGGAGTCAAAGCGCTCGGAAAGTCCACGCTTGGAGCAAACGTTCAGATCCGAAACCAGTGCGCGGTAGCCGTCGGCAAAGGCCTCGGGGATCTCCTTTTCGGAAAGTGCGGGTGCATCGGGGGTAACGTCAATATGCTTCTCTGCACCGTTGGAGTTCAGGAATTCGCGGGAAACGTCCACGATCTGAACACCGTTCCAGGTCATGGTCAGACGCGCATCCTCCTTGACCGTGGCAACCACGGTGGCCTCCAGATTCTCGGAGGCGGCAAGGGCCAGGAAGCGGTCAACGTCCTTTGCCTCGACCACAACGGCCATTCTCTCCTGCGACTCGGAGATCGCAAGCTCGGTGCCGTCAAGGCCGTCGTATTTCTTGGGTACGGCGTTCAGGTCAATATCCAGTCCGTCGGCCAGCTCGCCGATGGCAACCGAGACACCGCCCGCGCCAAAGTCGTTGCAGCGCTTGATCAGTCGGCAGGCCTCGGCGTTGCGGAACAGGCGCTGAAGCTTGCGCTCCTCGGGCGCATTACCCTTCTGCACCTCGGCACCGCAGGTCTCAAGCGACTGCAGGGTGTGAGACTTGGAGGAGCCCGTTGCACCGCCGCAGCCGTCGCGTCCCGTGCGTCCGCCAAGAAGGATCACCTTGTCCCCAGGCGTCGGGCACTCGCGGCGCACGTTCTCCGCAGGAGTGGCGGCGATGACCGCACCGATCTCCATGCGCTTTGCGGCATATCCTGCGTGATACAGCTCGTCCACCTGACCCGTGGCAAGGCCGATCTGGTTGCCGTAGGAGGAATATCCTGCGGCCGCCGTGGTCACGATCTTGCGCTGGGGGAGCTTGCCGGGAATGGTGTCGCCTACGGGAACGGTGGGATCTGCCGCACCGGTCACGCGCATGGCGGCGTAGACGTAGGAACGGCCCGAGAGCGGGTCACGGATCGCGCCGCCGATGCAGGTTGCCGCACCGCCGAAGGGCTCGATCTCGGTGGGGTGATTGTGGGTCTCATTCTTGAAGAGGAGCAGCCAGGGCTCCTTCTTTCCGTCCACCTCGATCTCCATCTTAACCGTGCAGGCGTTGATCTCCTCAGACTCGTCAAGCTTTTGCAGCTTTCCGGTCTTCTTGAGATAGCGCGTGGCAAGCGTGGCGACGTCCATCAGGTTGACGGGCTTCGTGCGTCCGAGCTCGCGGCGCACGTTGAGATAGTCTTGGTAGGTCTTTTCCAACATCGGATCGGCAAAGGTCACGCTGTCGATCGTCGTCAGGAAGGTGGTATGACGGCAGTGATCCGACCAGTAGGTGTCGATCATACGGATCTCGGTGATGGTGGGATCGCGCTTCTCCTCGTCACGGAAATAGCCCTGCAGGAACGCGATATCGTCGGCGTCCATGGCAAGTCCCTTCTCCTTGACGAAGGCGGCAAGTCCCTCGGCATCCAGTGCCGTAAAGCCGTTAAGGATTTCAACCGTCGTGGGGATCTCGGTCTCCAGGGCCAGCGTTTCGGCTCTCTCGAGAGAGGCCTCGCGGCACTCGACGGGGTTGATGACGTATTTCTTGATCTGCGCAAGCTCAGCCTCACTCAGTTCTCCGTAAAGCAGATAGACCTTTGCCGTGCGCACGGTGGGACGCTCGCCCTGCGAAAGGATCTGAATGCACTGTGCCGCGCTGTCCGCTCTTTGGTCAAACTGGCCGGGCAGATACTCCACGGCAAAGACGGTCGCGCCGCTTGCATCAAAGGTGTCGCTCACCACGTCCAGCTGAGGCTCGGAAAAGACCTTTCCCTTGCAATCCTCAAAGAGAGCCTCGTCGATGCTCTCCACGTCATAGCGGTTGAGGATGCGAACGTCGGTCAGCGAACGGATCTGCAAGAGATGGCGGATCTCATAGCGCAAGGAGGACGCCTCGTGGGCAAGCTCCTTCTTCTTTTCAACGTATACTCTGTAAACCATAGATCAATGCTCCTGCATTCTCGTTATTTTTGCAACGCGAGCATGGCGCGTGCGCCAATGTCCGAGCGGGCGTAGCCGTTGGCAAAATCCACCCGTCCGACGCGCTCGTAAGCCTTTTGAATGGCGGTGGGAAGATCGTCGGCAACTGCCGTGACGCCAAGAACGCGTCCGCCTGCGCTGACAAGTCCTTCCCCTTCCTTCTTTGCTCCCGCCACGTAGATAAAGCCGTCGGCATCATCCTCGGGGAGCGTGAGAGGACAACCGGATTCGTATTTTCCGGGATAGCCCTTGGAGGCCATGATCACACAGCAGGCGCTTCCCGTGGAGAATCTAACCTCAACGTCGGCAAGCGTGCCGCTCGCGCAGGCCTGCATTACGGTGAGCAGATCGCTCTCCAAAAGCGGAAGCACTACCTGCGTTTCGGGATCGCCGAAGCGGCAGTTGTACTCGATGACCTTCGGTCCGTCGGGTGTGAGCATCAGGCCAAAGTAGAGGCAGCCCTGAAAGGGTCTTCCCTCCTCGTTCATGGCGCGCACGGTGGGCAGGAAGATGGTCTCCATGCACACCTTGGCGATCTCCTCGGTGTAATAGGGATTGGGAGCAACCGTACCCATGCCTCCCGTGTTGAGTCCCTCATCGTGATCCAAAGCACGCTTGTGATCCATGGAGGAGACCATAGGGCGCACGACCTTGCCATCGGTGAAGGCCAGAACCGAGACCTCGGGGCCGGTAAGAAACTCCTCGATCACTACGCGCGAGCCGCTCTCGCCAAACTGCTTTTCCTCCATCATGGAGCGAACCGCAGCCATAGCCTCCTCGCGGCTTGTCGCGATGATCACGCCCTTACCAAGCGCCAATCCGTCCGCCTTGATGACGGTGGGAATGGGGGCGTCCTCAAGATAGGCAAGCGCCGACGCAGGATCGGTAAAGACCTCGTAGCGCGCCGTGGGAATGCCGTATTTCTTCATCAAATTCTTGGAAAAGACCTTGCTTCCTTCAATAATAGCGGCGTTGGCCTTAGGGCCAAAGCAAGGAATTCCTTCCGCGTTGAGCGCGTCCACCGCGCCAAGCACCAGCGGATCGTCCGGAGCAACCACGGCAAAGTCAATGGCGTTCTCCCTGGCAAAAGCAACGATTGCGGGGATATCCTTAGCACCGATGGGAACGCAGGTCGCATCCTTGGCGATCCCGCCGTTTCCGGGGAGCGCAAAGATCTGCTCGACCGTCTCGTTCTCCTTCAGCTTTTTGATGATGGCGTGCTCACGGCCGCCACCGCCGACTACCAAAATCTTCATGTGTACGCTTCCTTTCGGATCTTACTCGTAAAGCGGATATTTCTCGCACAGAGCCAGCACCTCGGCGGTAACTCTGTCCTTGTTTGCTTCAAAATCGACTGCAACGTCCTTGAGCCACTTGGCGATCATACGCATCTCGGGCTCCTTGAAGCCGCGCGAGGTGACCGCAGGCGTGCCCACGCGGATACCGCTGGTAACGAAGGGCTTTTCGGGGTCGTTGGGAATAGCGTTCTTGTTGACGGTGATGTGCACCTCGTCAAGGCGATGCTCAAATTCCTTGCCCGTGACGTTAAAGGGACGCAGATCGATGAGCATCAGGTGGTTGTCGGTGTCGCCCGAAACGATGCGGAAGCCCTCCTCCTTGAGTGCCTCGCAGAGCGTCTTGGCGTTGGCCACGATCTGCTTCTGGTATGCCTTGAACTCCTCGGTCATCGCCTCTCCGAAGGCAACCGCCTTGGCGGCGATAATGTGCATCAGGGGTCCTCCCTGCGTGCCCGGGAAAATAGCCTTGTCGATCTGCTTGGCCAGCTCCTCGCGGCAAAGGATCAGACCGCCGCGCGGACCGCGGAGGGTCTTGTGGGTGGTGGTGGTGACCACGTCGGCGTAGGGCACGGGGCTGGGATGCAGACCTGCGGCAACCAGACCGGCGATATGCGCCATATCGACCATATAATAAGCGCCAACCTCGTCCGCGATCTTGCGGATCTCGGCAAAATCAATGGTTCTGGAATAAGCACTTGCGCCTGCCACGATCAGCTTGGGCTTGCACTCCAGAGCGATGCGGCGCATCTCCTCGTAGTCCAGCATCTCGGTATCGTCCGCAACGCTGTACGGAACGACGTTGAAATACTTTCCCGAAATATTGACGGGAGAGCCGTGGGAGAGATGTCCGCCGTGGGCAAGATTCAGGCCCATTACGGTGTCGCCGGGATTGAGAAGCGCAAAGAATACGGCAAGGTTTGCGCTTGCGCCGCAGTGAGGCTGCACGTTGGCGTGCTCTGCTCCAAAGAGCTTTTTGGCGCGCTCACGGGCGATGTCCTCGACGATATCCACGTACTGGCATCCGCCGTAGTAGCGCTTTCCGGGAAAGCCCTCGGCGTACTTGTTGGTCAGCACGGTTCCTGCGGCCATGAGAACCGCCTTGGACACGACGTTCTCGGAGGCGATCAGCTCGATGTTCTGTCTCTGGCGGTTCAACTCCAGCGTACAGGCATCATAGACTTCTTTATCGTAATTGACCAGCTCATCAAAAAAGTTCATCGGTATTCTCCTAAATGCGTATTAGTGGTGGAAAAGCCTCATTTCTGTGAAGGCCATTGCTATGCGTATTAGTGGTGGAAAAGTCTCATTCCGGTGAAGGCCATTGCCATGCCGTACTTGTTGCAGCAATCGATCACGGCATCGTCACGAATGGATCCGCCCGGCTCAGCGATGTAGGAAACGCCGCTCTTCTTGGCGCGCTCAATGTTGTCGCTGAACGGGAAGAAGGCATCCGAGCCGAGAGACACGCCCGAAAGCGTGGCAAGATAGGCGTTCTGCTCCTCACGGGTGAAGGGAGCGGGCTGCTCGGTAAAGTACTTCTGCCAGTTGCCGTCGGCGCAAACGTCCTCCTCGTTCTGGTTGATGTAGCCGTCGATGACGTTGTCGCGGTCGGGACGCTTCAGCGTGGGAAGGAAAGG
>JAFNVK010000154.1 GCA_017379815.1 Clostridia bacterium | reverse complement strand
AGGGGGGAGTATTGTACATAGAGCCGTTTTCAGCCATGGTCTTCCACTCCAGCATGGTGGGCATTTTTTCCTCGGCATAGTCCAACAGATCCTCGCGGACGATCACGAGCGTCAGACCTGCGGGCGCCATGTTCTTTTGCGCGCCTGCGTAGATTACGCCGAAGCGGCTGACATCAACGGGCTCGGAGAGAATGCAGGAGGACATATCGGCAACCAAGGGGATATCGCCCGTGTCGGGGATCTCGGGGTACTTGGTGCCGTAGATGGTGTTGTTGAAGCAGATATGCAGGTAGGCGGCATCGGGGCGGATCATGTCCTTCGTGATCACGGGAACGTGATCGAAGTTATCCTCCTTGGTGGTGGCAATGCACTTGACGTCGTAGCCCAGCTTCTGCGCCTCCTTGAAGGCCTTGCCCGAGAACTGGCCCGAAACGGCGTAGTCGGCCTTGCCCGTGCGCTTGATGAGATTCATGGGCACGGCGGCAAACTGCGTGGACGCACCGCCCTGCAGGAAGAGCACCTTGTAGTTATCGGGAATATTCATCAGGCGGCGGAGCATGGACTCGGCATCCTGAATGATCGCCTCGTAATCCGGAGAGCGGTGGGACATCTCCATCACGGACATTCCGGACTCACCGTAAAGGACCAGCTCTGCTGCTGCCTTTTCCAGCACGGGGAGCGGAAGCATGGAAGGGCCTGCCGAGAAATTGTAAATTCTGTTCATTTTCTTATCCTCCGGGTTTCTTCAAAAGAGTGTTCACTTTACCGCAGTAAAGTAAAGGTTATATCTATTATATGCAAATCCCCCTGCTCTGTCAAGGGAATTTGCCAAAAAAAGGCGGCTTTTTTCGCACTTTCCGACGCCTTTTTTGCCTCTATGTCAAAATGCCGAAAACGGAGACCGCTTCGGCATTTTTCTTGGGTAGAATGACCGCGACCGATCAGAAGTTCTCGCCGTTCCAGCCCCAGCGGTCGGTGAAGGCGTACTCCACGTAGATATGCTCCGGCGAAATATCCAGCTCCTCGTGGAAAATGGCGCAAACCGCCTTCGTCATCGCGTTGCAGGTAGCATCGTCGGCCGAGCCAAAGAGCTCGATCCGCACCATGGCCACCGGGAACTGGCTGTAGCCGCGGAACCACATGCGGCAGTTATCCGTAAAATTGAGCATCAGCCAATACTCGTTCTTCCCCGGGAAGGTGGCGATCGCCTCTCCCAGGCGGCGCTTAAGAACGGCTTCCTTTTCCTCGCTCAGACGCACGTTCAGCTTGGTATCGATAAAGGGCATATCCGATTCCTCCGTAGCTTTTTGAATATTTTGATAGAGATAAAAATATTGTTATCTATATTATATTGCATTTTCTCCTGCATTCCCATGCGTATTCTGCGCAACGGCATGAGGATTTTGCGCAAAGATTGCCTCCTGCCGAAAAAAGAAGCAAGCAAGCATTGACATTTCGGGGAAGCTGTGATATAATGTTATCTCTACGTTATATCTGCTCAGCATTTTTCAACCATCCGCACGGTATTCCCAAAACACTAAGAAAGAGAGGCTATCCATCGTATGGACGCTATCCTTACCTTCCTTCAGGAGATGGCCGACTATCTCCATGAGGCCAACGCCATAACCGTGATGATCCGCATCCTGCTTGCCGCAGTGGCAGGCGGCCTCGTCGGTATCGAGCGCGAGATCCACGGACGTGCCGCAGGTCTGCGCACGCATATGCTCGTGGCGCTTGGCGCCGCACTTTCCGCCCTAATCGGCGTTTGCCTTTCCGCCCAGATGGCCGAGCTCGGCGTCGCCTCCGACGTGCAGAGAACCGGCGCGCAGGTCATGAGCGGCATCGGTTTTCTCGGTGCGGGCACCATTCTGGTCAAAAAGGGCAATTCCCACATCAGCGGTCTGACCACCGCGGCAGGCCTTTGGGCAACGGCGGCGATCGGTCTTGCCGTTGGCTACGGCCTCTACATGGCGGCCTTCTGCTCGGTCCTGCTCGTGATCCTGGCCTTCACGCTGGTCTCCCAGCTGGAGTTTCGCCTCATGCGCAAGCGCCAGCGCGTCTTCGTGTATCTGGAGCTTGACTCCATCGAGGCGGTAAAGGACGTGATCCTCGTCCTGCGCGAGCAGTGCGCAGGCAAGGAGATCCAGGTCACCTCGCCCCGCAGCGGTGCAACCGGCCACGTTGGCCTGGAGGCACTGATCCGCATTCCCTCAAGCGGCTCGATCCTCGAGAAGATCAATGATCTGCAAAAGGTCAACCACGTGGTCTTCGCCCTCCCCGTTTCCTGATCCGCACGGCAAACGGCCGAAAAAGAGCGCTCTTCAGCGTCCCGCAGGACGCCGAGGCGCTCTTTTTTTCCTGCTTTCCCCTCTTGACATTTTTCCCGTTTCGTGATATGATAAAAGAAAGAGAAATTTCTGCTCCGGAGGTTTTGCGTATGAAATCAACTCGCCTTCACGCCGCGGCAAGAACCGTCCTGCTCGTTGGCTTTTTTGCCTGCCTTGCAGGCTGTGGCATCTACGCCGTCCTTTGCCTGCCCGAAACCATAGATCTCGTTTTTGAATGGAAATATCCCGCCGCCACCGGTGTGGCCTTCCTGATCTGCCTGTTGACCTCGGTCATTCTGGGCGCGGCAGGCAAGCACACCGCCAAGAGAGAGGCCATTGAGGCCAGAATGCTGGAGGAGGCTCTCCTCGCCAAGGCACGTGAGCGTGCCGAGGCTGCCGCCGCCGCAAAGGCCGCCGAGGAGCAGGCACGCGCCGAGGAGGAGGCACGCAAGGCCGCCGAGGCCAAGGCAAATACGCCCCTGATGCTTCGCCGCATCAAGGCCTGCGCCAAGCCCACCGCCGCTCTTGCCGCCGAGGCAGGAAAGGTGCTGATCCCCGTGGTGACCGTCGTGGTACTTTCCTCCGCGATCCGCAAGTCCAGACAGCGCAAGAAGCAGGCGCAGAACCGCCAGGCCTTCTACCGTTGGCTCGGCTGATCAAATCCGCCAAAACAGCAAACGCCCTTCGTGCATGGCACGAAGGGCGTTTTTTTGTTCAACAGCCTGCTTCAGTCGGCAAAGCCGCCCTCTTGCATATACGCGGCCAGAAGATCGCGGGCGTAAACGTCCGCGCCGTAGCGCGCGACCTCGGTCAGACGGTTTGGCGCATAGGAGGAGGAATAGGTATCCACCACCACGTAATAGGTCGCCGCAGGATCAATGCTTCCGCGCAGGGCGGGATCGCAGGCGATAAAGTAGTTGCCGTTATCCGTCTCGAGAAAGCGTCGGATCAGGTCCTCGCCGCGAATGCTGCACAGCACGAGCTCGTTGTCAAAGGGAAAAAGCGACTGAAGCATGGAGTAGGTCACCTCGCCCGCGGCCAGATACCCCGGGTTGCGCACCGAAAGAAATCCGCCGCCAAGCACGACGTCGTATTCGTCTCCCCATTTTTCCAGGCCTGCCGAGAGGTAAAGCTCGGCCACCGTTTGCCGCAAGGCGTTGCCGCTCCGCCGCTCGGCGTTCACACCAAGCACGCGCGAGCCGATCGCCAGCTCGTCGGCGTATTTGGCAAGCAGCTGATCCACTAAGGGGTCGTCCGCAAGCCCCTGCATACTGCTCACGT
>JAFNVK010000153.1 GCA_017379815.1 Clostridia bacterium | reverse complement strand
GACGAAAACCTCCGCCTGCGCGACCATGACCCCGAGGAGCTTTGCTTCTACTCCAAGGCCACGACCGACTTTGAGTACCTCTTCCCCTTCGGTTGGGGCGAGCTTTGGGGCGTTGCCGACCGCACCGACTACGATCTTGGCCAGCACGCCAAGCATTCGGGCGAGGCTATGGATTACTTCGACCCCGAAACGAACGAGCACTTCACCCCCTACGTGATCGAGCCCTCGCTGGGTGCCGACCGCGTGGCCCTCGCCTTCCTCGTGGACGCCTACGACGAGGAGGTCATCGACGAGGCGAAGAACGACGTGCGCACGGTGCTGCACCTGCATCCCGCACTCGCGCCCTTCAAGGCCGCCGTTCTGCCCCTGTCCAAGAAGCTTTCGGAGAAGGCCGGCGAGATCTACGACGAGCTCTCCAAGTACTTTATGGTGGATTACGACGAGACCGGCTCGATCGGCAAGCGCTACCGCCGCGAGGACGAGATCGGCACGCCGCTCTGCATCACCGTTGACTTTGAGACGGTAGGCGACGACACCAAGCCCGCCGACAACTGCGTGACCGTGCGCGACCGCGACACCATGGAGCAGGTCCGCATCCCGATCGCCGAGCTGAAGGACTATATCGAGAAGAAGATCGCATTCTGATCGACCGCATAAAAAGCCGCACCCCCCGTGCAAAAGGCACGGGGGGTGCGGTTTTTCGTTCGGCTTGCCTCAGACCCAGGCCGCCGTAAGGGTATTCTGCAAAAGCATGGTAATGGTCATGGGTCCAACGCCGCCCGGAACGGGGGTGATGGCCGAAGCGATCGGCTCGACTGCGGCAAAATCCACGTCGCCCGTCAGCTTGCCGTCGGCGCGTCGGTTCATGCCAACGTCGATGACCACCGCTCCGGGCTTAACCATATCCGCCGTGATAAAATCCGCACGTCCGATGGCAACGACCAGAATATCGGCCTCGCGCGTGATGGAGGAAAGCTCCTTTGTGCGGCTGTGGCAAACGGTCACCGTGCCGTTGGCGTGCAGAAGAAGCATCGCCATGGGCTTGCCCACGATGTTGGAGCGACCCACCACAACGCACCTCTTGCCCGCGATCTCGATCCCCGTGCGCTCAAGAAGCGCCATCACGCCCGCGGGCGTGCAGGGGAGAAAGCGGTAATCGCCGATCATGATCTTACCAACGTTATAGGGGTGGAAGGCGTCCACGTCCTTTTTCGGGTCGATGCGCAAGAGCACCTCGCTCTCGTCCAGATGCTTGGGCAGGGGCAGCTGCACGAGGATGCCGTGGATCGCGGGATCGGCGTTGAGCGTGTCGATCAGCGCGAGCAGCTCCTCCTGCGAGGTGGATGCGGGAAGCTCGTAGCCTCTCGAATAAAAGCCGACCTCCTCGCAGGCGCGCTTCTTGTTGCGCACGTAGACCTGGGAGGCAGGGTCCTCGCCGACAATAATGACCGCAAGGCCCGGGCGGTATCCGCGCGCGGCCGCAAAGGCCTCGGTCTTTTCCTTCAGCTCGGCACGGATCTCGGCCGAGATTGCTTTTCCGTCAATGCGAATTGCCATACGTCATTCTCCTTTTTCGGGTGCGGACGCGTCAGTCTCTGCGTCCTCTTGCTCTTCAGTTCCTTCCTCCGTCTCTCCGGCAGGTGCATCGTCCTGTCCGTTCTCCTGCGCTCCCTCGGCTACCTGCACCTTTGGCGTCTTCTTTCCGCCAAGGAAGAAGCAAAGCACGAAGAGCACAAGCCCTGCCACAAAGCAAAGAAGCCCCACGCACTGCGAAATGCGCAGATCGGTTCCCGGGATCAAAAGGCTGTCGGTGCGCAGTCCCTCAATGAACATCCGTCCAAAGCCATACCAGGAAACGTAGAACAGAAACACCTGGCCGTCCATTCTCTTGTGCTTGTAGAAGAGGTTGACCAGCACAAATCCAAGCAGGTTCCAAAGGCTCTCATAAAGGAAGGTGGGATGGAAATAATAGGTCTGCACGCTGCTGTACATATTGGGAGACAGTCCCATGCGAAGCGTGTGGAAAAGGCTTCCCTCCCCCACGCTCAGGATATGCTCTTTCCCAAAGAAGGTAAAGGCCGTGGTCTCGCCGATGAGCGAGCCGTAGGCCTCGCCGTTGCAGAAGTTGCCAAAGCGGCCGATGGCCTGCGCCAGCATCACGCCGGGAGCGGCCATGTCCAACAGCTTGCGCCAGCTGAGCTTCTTGACGCGGCAGGCAAGAACGATGCCAAGACAGCCGCCGATGATGCCGCCGTAGATGCCAAGTCCGCCCTGCCAGATCGCGATCACGTCGAGAAAGCTATCGTAGGTGTTTCCGCTGTCGGTCAGCACGTAATACAGGCGCGCACCGATCACGCCGAGCACCACCGTGACGAGGGCCACGTCGATCACGTCGTCCGAGAGGATCTTCTCGTTGCGCTTTCCGCGCCAAACGGTATACAGCACCGCGAGCAGGATCCCCGTGGTAATGAGGATGCCGTACCAGCGTACGTCCAGCTTTCCAAAGAGGGTGAAGGCGATCTTACGGATCGAAAACTCGTCGATGCCAAGCCCCGGGAAGGAAATATTCACGATTTCTCTCATCGGTCACACCTTAGCCTGCCGGGTGCAGACTTCCTTTCTCAGTATTGGTACACGGATCCTCCTCGGCGTCCGCCGAGCGCGGAAGGATCACCGAAAGCGTGCGGTATTCCTCCCGATAGACCTCCTCAAGCAGGCTCTCCAGCTCCTCGGGGGTAATGCTCTGCAGGAGAGACGGGTAGTCAAAGATCTCCGCACCGTCAAACACGAAGGAGAGCAGACGGTTGGCGATCTCGTCGGTGGAGTCGTAGGCGCGGATCTCGTCCGCGTAAAGCACGCTGCGGCATCGGGCAAAGGTCTCGCGGTCAATGCCCTCTTTTTTGACCTCGTCCAGATAGTCGGTCAGGCGTGCCATAACCCTCTCGGGGTCGTCGGACTCGCCGAACAGACCGTTGAAGCCGAAGGTGTCCGAGGCGGAATAGCCCGCGTCGAAGGACTGCGTGAGCAGGCCCTCCTCGAACAGGCGGTTATAGAAGACGCCGCTGCGCGAGAACAGGATCTCATCCAGAAGCGTCATGGCTGCGTCGCGGCGGACGCGGACGAGCGGATCGGGAGAAACGCAAGGATCCTTAAAGCCGATGGCAAAAAGCGGCTTTGCCACCTGCATCTGCTCGGTCACGCGGGCGCGGTAGACCGTGGAAGGCTCCTCGGGAATTTTTTTGCGCGCGGGAATGGAAACGCCCTTAGAGGCAGGAAGGATCGCGTCGACCGCTTCTTCAACAAGCTCAGGCGTCACGTCTCCGCAGACCACGAGGGCCATGTTGGAGGGATGATAAAAGACGCGGCAGCAATCGTAGAGCAGCTCGGGCGTGATGCGCGCGATGGATTCCTCGCTTCCGCAAACGTCATAGCGGACGGGGTTCTTCTCATAAAGGCCGCGCACCATATTGCCGTAGCAGCGATCCCAAGGGTCATCCCGTCCCTCGCGGATCTCCTCGGCGATGATGCCCTGCTCCTTCTTGACCGTCTTTTCGGTAAAATAGGGATGCGTAACGAAGGTGAGCAGCTCGCGCAGAGCCTCTCCGACGTGGTCGGTGGCACTGAACAGATAGGCCGTTCGGTTATAGGTGGTGTAGGCGTTGGCGTCCGCCCCGTACTGCGAAAATTGCGCAAAGGCGTCGCTGCCGTCCTCATTCTCAAAGAGCTTATGCTCCAGAAAATGCGCCGTTCCCTCGGGAAGGGTCACCTCCTGCCCGTTTGGCAGAGGGAGGGTCGTGTCCACCGAGCCGTAGCGCGTGGCAAAGAGCGCATAGACCGAGGTCAGCCTTTTGGGAAAGACGTAGATGGGCAGGCCGCTCTTATGGATGCCCGTAAAATAATGCTCACGCAGGAGCGCGGAGCGGATCTCATTCCAGGTCATCAAGCTCCTCGCCTCCCTTCTCCTCAAGCGTTCCGCGAAGGAAATAGACGGTGTCAAGCCGTACCGTCCGTGCGGCGGCGATCACGTCCTCGCGCGTCACGCGCGAAATGCGGCGGCGAAGCTCCTCGGGGGAGATCTCCGCGTCGGCAAGCGCGCGGCCGTAGTAGTATTGCTCCATGGCCGAGGGGCTATCCTCGATGCGGCGGTAGGCGTTTTCAAGAGAGGCCAGAGCGCCCGCAAGCTCGGCATCGCTGATCTGCCCGTTGGCAATATCCTCGACCTGGCGCAAGATCTCGCGCTCGGCCTTCTCGCGGCTTTCGTTCTTCAATCCGCACAGGATCAGGACCGAGCCCTTGTAGGCGTTATACGCCGAGGAGCAGGAATAGCAAAGGCTATGCTTCTCGCGCACGTTCATCATCAGCTTGGCGATGGGAGAGCTGCCGAGGATCTCCTGATAGACCGTCATGGCGTAAAAGCGCGGGTCGCGCACCGTGATCTCGGTGCGAAGGCCCAGAGCCAGCTGCCCCTGGGAAACGGCCAGCGTCTCCTCCGTGCGGCGCAGCTCGCGCAGAGGGGCAACCGAGGAAAAGGGCGAGACCGCCTCCTTTTTCTTCCCCGCAAGCTCGGGCAAAAGGCGCGCGGAAAGGGCGTGCAGGACCGCGTCGGGCTGAGCGGCGCCGATATAGAAGCAGGTGGGCAGAAAGCGCTGACGGATCCGCTTCCAGAACTCGGTCAGCTCGCGCGGCGTGACCGCCATGACCTCCTCCTCACTGCCGTAGGCGGAAATACCGATGGGCTCCTCGGAGTAGAGAAGCTCGCGCAGTCGCTCGGCGGCGTAGGCGCGCGGATGATTCTTGCGTGCGCGGATCTGGTCGCAGTGCAGCTGCTTCTCGCTCTCCACGTAGCGCGAGAGCAGACATCCCTCCTCGTCGAGCAAAGGGTGGAACAGGATCTGGCAGAGCAGCTCGAGAACGCCCTCCATCAAGGGCTCGGAGCCCTCGGGCAAATAGGAATCGTCCAGCAGCTCGGCCGCAAAGCCGATGACCTGCAGATCTCCCCGATAGAAATTCCGAATGGAGATCTCCGTGCCAAACAGCTCGTCCAGCCGCTGATTGATCGCGGCAAGAGAGGGGTATTTTTCACTTCCCCGACGCAATACGGCCAAAAGGAGCGCCAGCATCCAGGAATCCTTCCTTTGGATCGGGAGCGCGCAGGAGAGCGAAAGCATGCCCGCCTTGAACTTGTCGGTGTGCAGAATGCGCACGGGAAGCGCAACACTCTCCCCCGTGCCCGTGATCCCCGTGAGGGTATAGGTCTTTGGCATAACCGCTCCTCCTTTCTTCCGTCTCTTTTCGGTCGGCTTTTGCATATCACCCTATATCATACACCAAAACGCCCCGATTTGCAAGGGATTTGGCACTTTTTTTCGGGAGTTTGTGCGTTTTGCGCCTCTTTCTTGCTCCCCTTTTGCGCAGAATCGGTTGACTTTTTGCAAAATGTGTGATAGAATAAGATGAATAAGTATGGGATCTTCGACATCACGCACAGGAGGTGAAGCAAAATGGTCAAGATCGCTTTGGTCTCGCGGGAGAGTGCGGCCGCAAAGCAGGGCATACGGGCCGGGGATATTCTCGAAAGCATTAACGGACACCCCATCCGTGACGTTCTGGACTACCGCTTCTATCTGACCGACACGCGCGTCACCCTCTCGCTTTTGCGCGACGGCACGCCCTATGCGGTGACGCTCCGCAAGGGAGAATACGAGGACGTCGGTCTCGAATTTGAGACCCCGCTGATGGACGAAAAGCATTCCTGCCGCAACGCCTGCGTCTTCTGCTTCATCGATCAGCTCCCCGAGGGGATGCGCAAGACGCTCTATTTTAAGGACGACGACGACCGCCTGTCCTTTCTGCACGGCAACTACGTGACCCTGACCAACCTCTCGGACGAGGATATTCAACGCATTCTCACCATGCACATCTCCCCCGTCAACGTATCGGTGCACACCACCAATCCCGCGCTTCGGGTGAAGATGATGAAGAACAAGCGCGCGGGCGACGTTCTGCGCTACCTGCGCACCATGGCGGACGCGGGGATCGCGCTTTGCACCCAGATCGTGCTCTGCAAGGGCTGGAACGACGGCGAGGAGCTTGACCGCACCATGCGCGATCTTGCCGCCTACTTCCCCGCTCTGCGCTCCTGCGCTATCGTGCCCGTGGGATTGACCCGACACCGCGAGGGGCTGACACCGCTTGAAGCCTTCTCCCCCGAGGAATGCGCTCGCGTGATCGCGCAGGTGGACGCCTTTGGCAAAGAATGTCTCTCCCGCTACGGCTCGCGTCTCTTCTTCTGCGCCGACGAGTTTTACGTCCGCGCAGGGCTTCCTCTGCCCGAGGAGGACTACTACGAGGGCTATTCCCAGATCGAAAACGGCGTTGGCATGCTGACCTCCTTTGCCGAGGAGTTCTCCCTGGAGCTTTCCTTCCTCAAGGAGCTTCAGGAGGAGGCACGCCTTCCCCGCACCGTGACCGTGGCCACGGGCGTGGCCGCCGCAAAGCATCTGCAGAAGCTTGCCGATGCGCTTTCCGCCGCCGTGCCGGGACTTACCGTGCGCGTCCGCCCCATCGTCAATCACTTCTTTGGCGAGAGCGTGACCGTGGCGGGGCTTCTGACCGGTCGGGACGTGGCAGAGCAGCTGCGCGGCGAGGCGCTGGGAGACGAATTGCTCTTCCCTGCGGCCATGCTCAAGGCAGACGAGGATATTTTTTTGGACGATATGACACCCAAGGAGCTTTCCCTGGCGCTTGGCGGCATTCCCTGCCGCCCCTGCCGCAACGACGGCGCCGAATTTTTGCAAGCGCTTCTGGGATTGGAAGAAAAGGAGTAAGGAAAC
Source organism: Clostridia bacterium (assembly GCA_017379815.1). Lineage (GTDB taxonomy): Bacteria > Bacillota > Clostridia > Oscillospirales > CAG-272 > UMGS1865. Next base: position 901 of record JAFNVK010000153.1, on the reverse strand, counting down.
ACAGATATGGCAAATCCGATCATCGCCATCGTGGGACGCCCCAACGTTGGCAAGAGTACGTTATTCAATAAGCTGATCGGGGAGCGTCGCTCCATCGTGGAGGACACACCCGGCGTTACGCGCGACCGCATCTACGGCGAGACCGAATGGCGCGGCAAAAAGCTGACCGTGATCGACACGGGCGGCATTGAGCCCAAGGCCGATGACATCATTCTGTCGCAGATGCGCGTGCAGGCACAGCTCGCCATCGACACGGCGGACGTGATCATCTTTATGTGCGACGTGCGCACGGGACTCACCGCCAGCGACCGCGACATCGCCATCATGCTCAAAAAGAGCGGCAAGCCCATCGTGCCCTGCATCAACAAGTGCGACCGCGTGGGACAGCCTCCCATGGAATTTTACGAGTTCTACGAGCTTGGCTTTGATCAGGAGCCCATTGGTGTCTCCTCCATTCACGGCAGCGGCTCGGGAGACCTGCTCGACGCCTGCATCGACGCCCTTGGCGAGTGGCAGGAGGAGGAGACCGAGGACGACAGCATTCACGTGGCCGTCATCGGCAAGCCCAACGCGGGAAAATCCTCCATCATCAACAAACTCATCGGTGAAAACCGTTTGATCGTCTCCAACATCGCAGGCACCACGCGTGACGCCGTGGACACGCAACTGGAGAACGATCTCGGATCCTTCACCTTTATCGACACGGCAGGCATCCGCCGCCAGTCCAAGATCAACGACCGCATCGAGCATTTCAGCGTTCTCCGCGCCCACATGGCGGTGGAGAGAGCCGTGGTCTGCCTGCTCCTGATCGACGCCGAGACCGGCATCACCGAGCTGGACGAAATGATCGCAGGCATCGCGCACGAGGCAGGCATGGCCGTGATAATCGTGGTCAACATGT
>JAFNVK010000152.1 GCA_017379815.1 Clostridia bacterium | reverse complement strand
GGGTGATTGTGCCTTGAAAACCGTTTGACAGCAATGTCACGTGGGTTCGAATCCCACACCCTCCGCCAACAAAAAACGCACTTTTGTCTACCGACAAAGGTGCGTTTTTTGAATGATGTTTGCCTACGGCAAATGATGCAGGGCTTCGCCCAATGATTACGGCTTCGCCTAATGATGTGTGCCTGACGGCACATTGGGGCAAACATCGCATCATTGCGGAACGCAGTGGAGCAACATCATATTTGCGAAGCAAATGCATCATATCGCCGCAGGCGATGCAGCGGTTGTCCGTTTATTTCTTCCTTCTGCGGAAGATCTGCTTGCGGAAGAGCAGGATCTGCAGGGCGGCCAGAAAGAGCACGAAGATGATCAGCGTCAGATACGGTCTCTTGGGGGCAAGTGTGGCCAGAAGCATCATGGGGAAGCCCAGGACGATGGCGGGAAGATTCTGATAGATCATGTTTTCGGTGGCGGGGGTCTCAAATTCGCCGTCGATCTCGCGGAGCAGGATGGTGCCCGTGCTGGCCGTTCCGGTCAGCATGCCATACATCATCAGGAACTGCTCCTCACAATAGGAGGGGAAGAGCTTCTTGGCGATGAAGCGGAGATAAACGTAGGTCACGATCGCACCGGATACGCCGAGGAGCAGGAGCAGTCCGCCGTATTTTTCCAGTGTATCCAGACGGATCGCCGCGATGCCGGAGATGATCATCACGTCAAAGCAGAAGTTGCTTGAGCGCGTGAGCAGGAAATTGTCGCGGTACTCGCGGCGCAGAACGGATTTCTTGCGCAAAAAGCGCAGGATCATTTTGGTCAGGATAGCGGCAAGAACGCCGATGAGGAAGTTGAAGCCGAAGATCACCGAGCGCATTCCGGAAAGAAGAAGCCCGAGCAGGTACATGATCCCGTAAGTGGCAAAATAGACGATGGCGATCAGGGCGATCTGCACGGTCATGCGGTCAAGGCTTTCCGTAATCGGCTTTGCGGAGGGCTCGTCGGCCGCCTGCTCCGCTTTTTGGAAAAGGCTCTTGTCGGCCACCTTAAGGCGCTTGCGCAGACGCTGCACGTTCAGGTGAATGACGCCCCCGATGCTTGCGCTCAGGAACCCCAAGGCTGCCAGCGAAAGACCAAAGCTCTTGCCGCCGATAAAGCCGAATTCGGTCTCGTAAATGGTGCCGTAGTTGAGTGCTTGCCCCGTTCCCTGGCCGTAGCCGAAGGGAAGAAGCACGCCCGCCGCGGGGAAGAAGCCCGTGATCACGCCGGCGGCGATGATGGTGATGCCAAGACCGAGGATGCCCTGCACGAGGTAGGTGGAGACGGTGGTGACGCCCGTGTTGACGATCTCGTCAAGGCGGTTTTTCGTCAGCTTGCCGCCGGAATCCCTCAGGGTGGAGGCAATAAAGCCCAGGGCTAAGGCGTGGTAGGTGATGATCTCCAGCTTTTCGGTGCCGTTTCCGCCAAAGAAGGCTGCGTCAAACATGGACTCTCCCGTAAAGGCGCGATAGATCGCCGATACCAGGATCAGAATGCCGCCGCCGATGACCGAAATGGGGATCAGCGAATTGCGCAGAAAGGGCGTCACCTTGCGCAGGATGCTACCCAGAAGCAGGCATCCGAGAAGGATCGCAAAAAGACTGAAGGTTCCCCAGATATTATAATCCCAAAAATTGCTCATGATCGACTCCGTTTCTCACGTTTTTGTGTCGGTGATAGAGGTTGACGTACTTGAGGGCGCAGAAGCGCTTGCTCCCCTTGAATTGGTAAACGTCCTCGCCGTGGTAGAGGTTGAGCTTGTTCCGTCCGAGAACAGATGCCGAACGGATCTCACTGAAGGAAAGCGTCAATTCGTTGTCCTTTCCCTCGTCGATCACAATGCGGTCTCCGTAAAGCGCGAGCGCGGCATCCCTGCGGAAGGGCTTCTTGCGCTCGTAAACGATGACCTTGGAGATGCTTGCCCGGTCACGGTAGAGGGGCTGATCAAGATGCTCGTCGGGGTTCAGCTTGCCGACTACCTCCTGCTGGTAATCATACCATTCGGCCACGAAGCGGAAGGGGAAGGGCTTATCGATACCGCAAAGCTCTCTTGTGGGCAGGTAGCGCACCTGCATGCCGCAGGCTTTACAGGTGATCACGTCGCGGTGGCTTTCCAGCGTGGAGAGACCGCAGGTGGGGCAAACGTAAATCGCGCGCTCGAGGTATTCGGCACTTTTCTTGTGGCGGAATTCGGCATCCGCCTTGGCTTCATCAACAAACAGCTCTCGGCAGATCAGCTCGTTCATGGCGCTGCCGTCAAGTGCTTGGTATTCCTCCGGCTCGACGATGCGCGAGATATAGGCGCGCATAGGGCCCTTGCGCACGGCATCGCTCCATCGGGGATGCACGCCGTAGCCGCCCTCAATGCGGAAAATGGCGATGGGAAGCCCCAGCTTTTGCGCGAGCATGGTGATGGCGGGGTTGATGTACCCCGTTCTTCCGCTATACGTGCGGTTTCCCTCGGGGGCGATGGCAATGGAGCCGCCCTCGCGCGCTACGCGCAGGCAATTCATCACGGCGCGCACGTCGGTGGTCTGCTTCTTGATCGGAATGGGCGCGACGAGATAGCGGATCAGCTTGGAGAGAAATCCCTTGGAAAAGATATCCTCGGTGGCCAGATAGTAGATCGGTTGGCGGACCGCCATGCCAACGAAGAATTGATCAAATGCGGTTTGATGATTGTAGAGGATCAGCATCTGCCTCGTCTCGGCTTTTGGCAGGGGCGTGATGCGCACGCCGTAGCGCAGACGGGAGACAGGGCCGAGCGTTACGGAAAGCAGGGCTCGCACGAGCTTATGGCGGGGCTTGACCCACGTGCCGGGCTTTTTCTTTTTCTTCATGGTAACCTCCTTATGCGGAGAGATAAGAGTGTCCATCCGGAAAACATCTATGCCATTTTACCATTTTTTGATGCATTGCTTCAAGGGCATTTTGTAAATTTTGTTTGTTTTTTTGCAAAAGATTGTGACGGACGTGTGACGCAAGCGGGGGGGACGGGGATCGCTTGATCCGCATATGCGCTTGCGAAGCGGTTTTTTCGTTCTTTTTTTGCACAATGAAAAAAATACGCTTGCAAAACCCTTTGGCGTGTGTTATACTAAACGTAACCGTATGACCATACACGAAAAAAGGAGGTGGAACGATGGACGGCGGCAGTAGTACGCGAAGAATGGACGATGAGCGCTTGCCTCAAGAGACGGGACGTGCCATGGCCGATCGGCTATCGATCTCCACGCGCTTTTTCTAAAGGAAGACGCCATTGTCCGACTCCGATGCAAAGCTACATCTATGTGAACAGATCAGCGCGGCGAGGAGAGGGCAGTGGTATTTTTGTACCCGTTTTCCCACCTGCGCAAGGCGCCAAAGCGAGCAGACGTCGGTCTGCCTAAAGAAAGGAGAAACGGACGATGAATGGAAAACAAACCGTATTGAACGAGCCGATCCCCGGCACGCTTCTTCGGGATTATCAGGCAGAGATCGTAGAGATCCTGCGCGGGAATCTGACGCCGAAGCATATGCGGCAGAAGCTTCTTGATTATCACGAGAATGATATTGCACAGGCGCTGGAGCTCTTGGAGGCCGACGGCCGCGGGCGGCTCTACCGTCTGTTGGATGCGGAAACGCTGGCCGACGTGCTGGGGTATTCCGATTCGCTTGGCACCTATCTTGCCGAGCTGCCCATTCGCAAGCAGGTTGCCGTGCTCTCTCGCCTTGAGATCACGGATGCCGTGGAGGCACTGCGCGCCATGGATAAGGAGCAGCGAAAAACGCTGACCGAGCTGCTCAGCGACGAGATGCGGCAGGAGATCCGACTGCTTTCCTCCTTCGATGAGGACGAGATCGGAAGCCGCATGAGCACGAATTATATTGCCGTCCGTGCAGATCTTAGCGTCAGAGGCGTTATGCGCGAGCTGGTCGCGCAGGCGGCAGAAAACGATAACGTCAGCCGTATTTACGTGTTGGATGAGGATGGAATTCTCGTCGGCGCGATCGATCTGAAGGACCTGATCATTGCGAGAGAGGGAACTCCCTTGGAAAGCATCGTGATGAGCTCCTATCCTTACGTCTATGCCAACGAGCCGGTAGATGCCTGCGTTGAGCGTATCCGCGAGTATTCCGAGGATTCGATCCCCGTATTGGATGCGGAAAACCGCCTCTGCGGCGTGCTTACCTCGCAGATCCTGACGCAGCTGGTCGGAGACACGCTGGAGGAGGACTACGCACGTCTGGCAGGTCTTTCCTCAGAGGAGGATCTGGAGGAGCCGCTTCACCGCAGCATCGGCAAGCGCTTGCCCTGGCTGGTGATCCTTTTGGGACTTGGACTGTTGATCTCGGGCGTCGTTGGCTTGTTTGAGGCGGTGATCGCCGAGATCGCCATCATCGTCAGCTTTCAGTCCTTGGTGCTCGGCATGGCAGGAAACGTGGGCACGCAATCCCTGGCGGTCACGATCCGCGTTCTGGCCGACGAGACCGCGCGCGGACGGGAACGGCTTCGCCTGATCTGGAAGGAGCTTCGGATCGGTATGGCCAACGGTCTGATCCTCGGTCTGGCCTCCTTTTTGCTGATCGGTCTTTATCTGATGCTCCTGCGGGAGCAGGCGCCCGGCTTTGCCTTTGCCGTTTCGGCCTGCACGGCGGTGGCACTCTTTATCTCGATTCTTTTGTCGAGCCTTGCGGGAACGGCGATTCCCATGCTCTTTCAGCGACTGCACATTGATCCTGCCGTGGCATCGGGTCCCTTCATCACCACGGTCAACGACCTGGTCGCCGTGGTCTCCTACTACGGCTTTGCCTGGATCCTTTTGCTCAACCTTTTGCGGCTTTGACGGATAGAAACGGCCAAACTGCGCGGTGAATGCCGCGAGAAGGGAAGGAGAAGAAGATGACCTTTTATGAGATCACACCCAAGGATCGCGAGCTGATCCAAGCGGCTCTTGACGTATTGGCGAAAAACTTTGACGACGGCGTCTATCTTCACACGGTCGGCGCGGCCATCCGCACCAAGGCGGGGAAGGTCTATGCAGGGGTCAATTGCGACGGCATTCACGGCTCCTGCGCCGAATACGTGGCGATGGGTATGGCTATTTCGGCGGGGGAGCGTGAATTCGACACCGTCGTTGCCGTGCACGAGAAGGCAACGAACTGTCTGCTTGCCCCTTGCGGGAATTGCCGACAGATGCTTATTGAGTATTGCCCCGAGATCAAGGTCATTCTCAACGATGACGAGGGAAGACCGATCAAGGTGGGGATCAAGGACCTTTTGCCCTTTGCCTGGAAGCCCGTGGATTGCTCTGCGGAGGCGTGAGAAGAAGGACTATACGAAGCTACGCGTGCCGATTGCCAATCGGCACGCGTAGTTCTTTTTCTAAGGTTGTGCAGAATACACAAAAAAGCCGAAGTACATTTTGCACATTTACTAATTGAAAAACGTGCTCTTTTATGGTATAATTCTTATATTGCAGAGCGGCTTTTTTGCCTTTTGGAGAGAAGCTTGCCGAGATGCACGTGACCCGATAATTTTTTGCCGAGGTGCAAATGATTATAAAAATTAAAAAGGAGGATTTTCAGTATGAAAATCAAACGCTTGTCCTTTCTGCTCGCGCTTGTAATGATCCTGTCTGCCTTTGCAGGCACCTTTACGATCAGCGCTGAGGGAGAGGAGACCGCTGTAAACGCCTGGGAAGTTAATGGCGCCACGTATGCTACCTTCCAGGAAGCTATCGATGCTGCCGTTGCCGGCGACACCATCTATTTGGTTGCCGACTACACGCAGACCGGAGACGTTGTCATTAAGAAGGATCTCACCGTTGAGGGCCGCACGAAGGCAGACGGAACTCCCCCTGTCTTTACGCATGCTCCCTCTTGGGACATTATCAGCATGGGCGACATGGAAGATCCCGATGCCGCTTGCACCGTCGTGTTCAAGAACTTCAACTATACGACGGTCAACCTCAAGCAGTCCGGTTCGCTCTACGTGCGCAAGGATTGCTCCTTCACCATGGAGAACATGAACATCATTTACGCCATTGGCAAGCAGCCGCACTTCGTGACCAAGGGCCTGATTCGCGTCTATAGCACTAACAATGACGTTACCCTCAGAAACTGCAATATCACTGTTCCTGAGGCAATGAACGCGCCCATCAATCCCGGCCTGATTTCCATTGACCGCGATCCCGCCGTGGATAACACCATCATGATCGATGGATGCACTGTCGACTTCTCGATGGCTGCGTGCCCGGTCTACATCCTGCAGGTCGCTAATGCTGCCGCAGCTGCAAACACGTTCGTTATCCGTGAGTCCACCCTTAAGACGCCCGATAGCGTTGACTACCCCTTCGCACAGGGTGATCTGGTCCACAACGGAACCGGTACGAACTTCAAGAACCAAGTAGAGTTCACCGGAACGATCGACTACCGCGGAACCAACACCGTTAACGGTAAGACCACCACGAACGCCGATATTGACTATCTGATCTACGACAGTCAGGCAAGAGAGCAGGGCTACATCGCTCGTGTTGGCGAGATCAAGGATGCTGTTATCCTCAAGGAGGATGGATCCGCTGAGTTTGTTGGCTACTACAAGGATATTGTTGAGGCCTGCAATAAGGCTCTTCCTGCCGCAGAAGGAGAGAAGCAGAAGACCGTTTACCTGATCAACGACGTGACGGTTAACGGCAACCTGAACCTCCCCACCGCGATCATCGACGGTCAGAACAGAACGCTGACCGCGAATCGCATCTATAAGAATGTCGATGCGATCCTGGAGGTCTCCTCCCTGAACATCGTCACCACCACCGAGGCCCCCATTTTCCAGATGAACGGAGATAGCGAGAATGCTACGGCTCCCTCCTATGCAAAGTTCACCAAGTGCACCTTCACCACCAATCAGAAGGTTCCTTACGCGTACTTTGTACAGCAGTGCAACATGATCCTTGACCGTTGCACCATCGCCATTAACAATGCAACGTGCGACAAGCCCATCTTCCGTCTGGACAAGGGCGCTGACGTTACTCTGGCCGGCACCGAGCTGGACGTTGCCACCTCGGCTCCCAATCTGCTCGGCTTTGACGTCGTTTCCGACCTCGGCTCCGTCATTACTCTCAAAACCAACACCAAGGTAGCACTTGGTGCGACCGTCTTCACGGCAACCTCTGCCAACAATACCGTTCTCGTCGTAAACGAGAGAGCAGCTCTCTCCACCGCAAATACCGATGCGATCGTTGTTCCCGCAGAGGCTACCGGTTGGGTACTGACCATCGGCGGCACGGCAACCATTACCTCTAACAAGGGAACTGCCATTACCGTTAACGCTCCCAACATGGCCGTTACCGTTGGCGGCAACGCCAAGGTCTCCGGCACCGTAGCCGCTCTTTATGCGGCCGCT
>JAFNVK010000151.1 GCA_017379815.1 Clostridia bacterium | reverse complement strand
GCAGAGGCGTCAAGGGGCTTTTTTTGTCAAAGGGACACAGCCGGTACCCTTCAGCGCTTGGGCTTAAACGAAGGATTAAAGGCGTAGAAATTCTTGCTGTCCAGGTGATCCTGCGCGATGCGGAGGGCGTCGCCGAAGCGTTGGTAGTGCACGATCTCGCGCTCACGCAGATACTTGATGGGATCGCGGACGTCGGGATCGTCGGTCAGACGCAGAATGTTGTCGTAGGTCACACGCGCCTTTTGCTCGGCGGCAAGGTCCTCGTTCAGGTCGGCAATCACGTCGCCCTTGATGCCCACGTACTTCATGTCCATCGGCACGCCGCTGGCCGCGATGGGATAGATGCCCGTGGTGTGATCCACAAAATAGGTGGCAAAGGGGCTCTTCTCGATCTCGTCCTCGGAGAGGTTCCTGGTGAGCTGGTAGAGAATGGCGGCCACCATTTCCAGGTGTGCCAGCTCCTCTGTGCCCACGTCCGTGAGAATGCCCGTGACCTGCCCGTAGGGCATGGCGTAGCGCTGGTTGAGGTAGCGCATGGAGGCGGCAAGCTCGCCGTCGGGTCCGCCGAGCTGGGAGATGATCAGGCTCGCGAGCTTGGGGTTGGGGTTCTTGATCTTGACGGGGTATTGCAGCTTTTTGTCATAGGTCCACATACGGTCTTTCCTCCTCGTTTAATTGGCTTCCGCTTCCCAGGGCCACGGACCGTGCGTCCAGTCCCAGGAGTCCGTGCTGCGGTTTCCGTAGAAGGTCAACGGGCCGCAGGTGTCCTCGTAGCTTGCGGCAACCTCCTCGCGCTTGCAGAGCAGGGTGTGGTAGTAATCCAGCGCCTGGCGGCACTCGGGATAGGCGTCGAGATAGAGGACGGTTTCTTGAATGGCAAAATCCAGTGCGCGGAGCAGCTCAAGCTTTTCCGCGCAGGATCTGCAGGGTTGATGCTGTTGCTTCATGGCGTATTTCTCACAGAGAGCATCTGCGATGGTTGACCTCACTTTCCCCAAATCTTTTCTCCTCCAAGGGGAGGACGAGTGCGGCGAATTGCGTTCCCGCACGAAGTGCCTGCGCAGGCTCGAGCAGCCCATCAAAGCACTGCAGGGGGCTATAGACCATGGCAAGCGCGGGGGCAGGGATCGTTTTGGGGCAAGCGTGATGAGCGTCTCCCTGGCTGCAGGAGGGGCCGGGGCGCTCCTCCCGGCGCCTGCACGGACGTGTGCCGGACTCGTTCGCGCACGCGACAGGGCAGTGCTGAGAGCCTCCCTCTGCGCGCATTGGCTCGCCGCCCAGCAGCTGACGCAAAAACTCGTCGTTGGCGCGTCGCAGAGCGGCGTTCTTGCTGTTTTCGGAATGCATGAAAAAACTCCTTTCCAAGGTTTGCCGTCGGGCACGTCAACGTAGCCGGCGGCTATTTTCAGTGTATGCCGAGGGGGAGAGGATTGTCAATCGGGCTCACTTTTTGCCGAAGGAGCGCAAAAAAAGACCAACGGCGGTCTGCTTTGCAGACCGCCGTTGGCGGATATTGGTTTTTCCTTCATCTGCCGAAGCAGAGCAGGGGTGATGTAGATGGCTTGCGGATCACTCGGTGTAGTCCAGATCGCTCCACGTCTTCAGTCCTTCCTCAACCGTGGTCTTGATCTCGTCGTAGAGTCTTCCCAGAGAGCCAACGGAGTTGCCGGAAATGACCTTGCTACCGATATCATTCAGGCTACCGGCAAGACCAAACCAATAGTGGAAGTCGTAAACGAGGTTCTCCTTAACGATCTTCAGCATCTCAACCGAATCCTCGTCACGGGTGCCCTGATAGGTCAGAACCGTATCGTAGTAGAGCGGGATAACGTCCTGCTGGCCGTGGTAAGCGAGGGTCTCGAGAACGATGGAGATGCGCTCAGCGAAGGCCGCAGAGGTGTTCTTGGGAATGAAGAAGGCGTCGCAGCCTGCGTTGACGTTGGAGGAATAACCGTCCGTGCGTCTGTCATACTTGGGCCACGGAACGATACCGAAGTCGGTTGCGTTCTGCGTGAAGGTCAGTGCGTTGTTTACCTCGTCATCATAGAAGGCGAGACGGTCTGCCATGAAGGCCTTGCGCATGCCGTTGTAGTCGTCTTTATTCGGATCGTAGAAGCAGGTGTTATCGTTGACCAGGAACTCGGCCAGATCTCCAACGGCGGTAACGACTCTATCCTTGGTGGCGTTGACCTTGTATCCGGTAGCACTGTTCTCATCCTTCTCGAGCAGCTTAATGCCGGTGGAGGGAATGATGGAGATACAGCCGCGATACTTGGTGGTAGCATAGCCGAAGGAATCGCTGGCGATCTCGCCGCTGCCGTCGCCGTCCATATTGGAGTAGAGGGTTCTGGCGTATTCCTCAAAGGTATCGTAGTACCACTTGTCTGCGTAAACGAGCTCGTAGGGGCTCGTCAGTTCATCCTCAACCAGGGAGAAGACCTCCTTGTTGAAGAACATAACGAAGGCAGAGCCAACGTTCCAGTGCGTCAGGTCACCGGTCATGAGGAAGTGCTTTCCGCCGGGCGTGCTCCATTCCTCAACGGCACCCTGTGCCCAGTAGTCCTGCTCCAGGTCTACGTAGGGAAGGTCATTCCAGAGGTAGAGAAGGTCCTCGGCGGCGTAGTTCCAGCCTTTACGACCGTGGTCGCCTGCAAAGCCGAAGGAGTCGGTCTTGGCCTTGGTATTGGAGAGAGCCTCGGCAACCGACGAGGCGACAGGGACGACCTCAAAGATCAGGTTGTATTCAGCCTGCATGTCGAGGGTTCTCTGCCAGATCGCGCGATCCACCGAGGAGGAAGCCTTGTCGGTTTCCTTCAGGAAGATCGAGGTCTCGTAGCGGCCGGTACGGGAGTAGATCACAAACTCTTCCTTGTTGTAGTCCACATCCGGGATCTTGTCCAGCGGATGCTCCTCAACGGGATCGGTTTCGCCGGGATTGTTGGGATCGGTGTCGGGATTGGTTCCGGTGGGATCCGTATCCGCGGGATCCGTGTTGCCTGCGGGAGGCGTTGTCTCTGCGGGGCCCGTGGGCGTCTGGGTGCAGGCGACCATGGGGAGGAGCATCAACGCTGCCAGCAGCAGAGCGAGGATTTTCGTTTTCATCGTGTTCTCCTTTTTTGTTGTTTTTCTAACATACCGATAAGCATTTGCTTACAGTAATATACAATAATTATAGCATCTTGAGGGCAAAAAGTCAAGGGGAACTTCTCATTTTGGAGGAATGCTCAAAAAAAATCCGCTTTTTTTGGAGCAGGTGCACAATTTTGCGGAGAAACTACTTTTTTTCTGAAATGCCGAGGCCTCTTTTTGGAAAAGAGGTTGACAACGAAAAAAAAGTGTGCTATACTATTACGGTAGAAATGCAATGACGAAGAACTCCGGAAAGGGAAGGCTTGCAGAGAGCGTGCGGTTGGTGAAAGTGCGCAGTCGGTACCTTTTCAGCGGGATCCCTTCCGAGCAGGCGCACGAACCCCCGTTTCTCCGTATGGGAAGCGGCCAGTAGATGCGCACGTAGGACCGCGTTAAGGTCAAAGGGCTGAAAGCAGCCCTGATGAGTGCGCCCGCTTTGGGCGAAAATGAGTGGTACCGCGGATCTGTTCCGTCTCATGGCAACGCAATGCTATGGGGCGGTTTTTTGCGTCCATGGCAAGCAATTCGATTCAAAAAGGATTTTTTACAGTAGGAGAGAGAAACATGGCAAAGGATTACACAAGCACACTCAATCTTCCAAAGACCGAATTCCCCATGCGCGCAGGGCTTCCGCAGAGAGAGCCCGATATGCTTCGGTATTGGGATTCCATCGACCTGTATAACAAAATGCAGGAGAATGCAAAGGACAAGCCGCTCTATATTCTGCACGACGGCCCTCCCTTTTCCAACGGCAACATTCACATGGGACACGCCCTGAACAAGATCCTCAAGGATTTCATCAACAAGTCCCACGTGATGACGGGCTATCGCGTGCCCTTCACCCCCGGCTGGGATAACCACGGCATGCCCATTGAGTCGGCCATCATCAAGCAGAACAAGCTGGACCGCAAGCATATGTCCATTCCCGAATTCCGCACCGCGTGCGAGAAATTCGCGCAGGATTTCGTGGATAAGCAGAAGGAGCAGTTCATTCGTCTGGGCGTGAGCGCCGACTGGGAGAAGCCCTATCTCACCATGGACAAGGCCTTTGAGGCGCGCGAGATCCGCGTCTTTGGCGAAATGTATAAGAAGGGCTACATCTACAAGGGTCTGAAGCCCGTGTACTGGTGCCCGAACGATGAGACCGCACTGGCCGAGGCTGAGATCGAGTACAAGACCGACAAGTGTACCTCCATCTACGTCAAGTTTGCCCTCAAGGACGACGCCGGCAAGCTTTCGGGCGTTTGCGATACGGCAAAGACCTATTTCATCATCTGGACGACCACGACCTGGACCCTTCCCGGCAACCAGGCCATCGCCCTCAACCCCACCGAGAGCTACGCCGTGATCAAGGCGGCGAACGGCGAGTATTACGTCACCGCCGAGGCTCTGGCGGCCAACACCATGGCCGAGGGCGGCATTGAGGACTACGAGGTGGTTGCCACCTATCCCGGCAGCTTCTTTGAGTACATGACCGCCCAGCATCCCTTCCTGGATCGCGACAGTCTGCTGGTAACGGCGGATTACGTCACCATGGATAGCGGAACGGGCTGCGTGCATACCGCAGGCGGCTTTGGTGCGGACGATAACGTGACCTGCCGCCGCTACGGACTTCCTCCCCTCGTTCCCGTGGACGACCGCGGATACCAGACCGAGGAGGCAGGCAAGTTTGCAGGCCTTCGCTACGATGCCTCCAACGAGGCGATCCTTGCTGACATGAAGGAAACGGGCGCGCTCTTTGCCTCCCGCGAGTTCGAGCACGAGTATCCGCACTGCTGGAGATGCAAGAACTCCATCATCTTCCGTGCAACGCCCCAGTGGTTCTGCTCGGTGGACGCCTTCAAGGAGGAGGCCGTAGAGGCCTGTGAGAAGGTGGAATGGCTGCCCGAGTGGGGCGGCGACCGCATCAAGCAGATGGTGCGCGAGAGAGCCGATTGGTGCATCTCCCGTCAGCGCCATTGGGGACTTCCCATTCCCGTATTCTATTGCGAGGATTGCGGCAAGCCCATCTGCAACGACGAGACCATTGCCCGCGTTTCCGCGCTCTTTGGCGAGTACGGCTCGAACGTTTGGTATGAGAGAAGCGCGGAAGAGCTTCTGCCCGAGGGCTTTGCCTGCCCGCACTGCGGCGGCAAGCACTTTACGCAGGAGACCGACACGCTGGACGGCTGGTTTGACTCCGGCTCCTCCCACTTTGCCGTGATGGAGGATCAGGAGGAGTACGAGTGGCCCTCCGACCTCTATCTTGAGGGTGCGGATCAGTACCGCGGATGGTTCCAGTCCTCGCTCCTGACCGCCATCGGCGCGAGAGGTGAGGCGCAGGCGCCCTACCGCACGGTGCTGACGCACGGCTGGGTCGTGGACGGAGACGGCAAGGCAATGCACAAGTCCATCGGAAACGTTATCTCTCCTCTGGACATGGTGGCCAAGTACGGTGCCGACCTCGTCCGCCTCTGGGTAGCGTCCTCGGATTACCGCGTAGACGTTCGCGTCTCCGACCTGATCTTCAAGCAGCTGTCGGACGCTTACCGCAAGATCCGCAACACGGTCCGCATTCTGATCGCGGATCTCTACGATTTTGATCCCAACACGGATATGGTTCCGCTCGAGTCGCTCCGCGAGATCGACAAGTGGATCCTTTCCGCGATGAACGATCTGACGCGCGAGGTGCGTGCGGCTTACGATCGCTTTGAGTTCCACACCATCGCACACGGCGTGGGCAATTTCTGCACCACCGAGCTCTCCAAGCTCTACATTGACATCACCAAGGATCGCGTTTACACCGAGCGCGCCGACAGTGAGGCACGCAGAAGCGCGCAGACCGCCATGTATCTGGTGCTTTCGGCGCTGGTTCGTCTTCTGTCTCCCATTCTCGCCTTCACGGGTGAGGAGATGTGGCAGGCGATCCCGCATCTGGAGAGCGATAACCGCGAGAGCGTATTCCTCAATGCACTTCCTGAGGTAAACGAGGCTTGGGCATTCCCCGAGGTGGCAGAGAAGTGGAATCGCCTCTTTGCACTGCGTGACGACGTGATGAAGGCGCTGGAGCTTGCGCGCGCCGAGAAGCGCGTGGGCAAGTCGCTTGAGGCCAAGATCACGCTCTACACCAAGGATGCAGAGGTGCAGGAGCTCCTGCGTGCATTCGGCAAGGAGCTGGAGACGGTGTTCATCGTTTCGGGCGTGACCCTCTCCGAGGAGGATGCTCCCGAGGCTGCCCATACCGAGGGCGAGTCCGGTCTTGGCGTGCTGGTTGAGCCGGCCGACGGCTGCAAGTGTGACCGCTGCTGGAGCTATTCTGCCGAGGGCGAGCAGGATGCAGAGGGAGGCTTCCTCTGCGCAAGATGCAAGTCGATCCTGACGCTGTAACCGAAAAAACGACAGTGCTCCTTGCCTTATAGGAGCGCAAAACGCGACCACGGGGTGCCAAAAGACGGATTTTGGCACTCCGAAGGTCTCTTTTACACAAGATACAAACAACAGGAAGGAGAAACGGAATGATACTGTGCTTTGCCATCATTCTCTTTGCGGTCTGCTCGGATCAGCTGACCAAATGGTTGGCGGTGATCTTCCTTGAGGGGGAGGCGGACCTGCTTCTCTGGGAGGGCGTGCTACATTTTTCCTTCGTCCGCAACAAGGGAGCGGCCTTTGGCATGCTCCAGAATCAACGTTGGCTGTTCATGGTGATCTCCACGATCGCCATTGGTGCACTTTTGTTCTATCTGATCCGCTGGAAGCCGAAGAATCCGTGGGTGCGCGTGTCCATCGCCATGATCATCGGCGGCGGCATCGGCAACATGATCGACCGCGTGCTTTTGGGATACGTGATCGATTTTATCTACGTACGCTTGATCGATTTTCCCGTATTCAACGTGGCGGATTGCTTCGTCACGGTGGGCTCGGGCATTCTGATCACCTACCTGATCTGCGACGTGGTGCGCGAGATCAAGCAGGAGCGGCGCCTGCGCCGCGAGGAGGCCGAGCTTGAGGCCGCAGAGGAGAAGCAGAATGACGGACGAGAGGATTGATCTGCTTTCCCCCTCCGATGAACCGATGCTTTGGCAGGTGACGGAGGAGGACGCGGGAAAGCGCCTTGACGCCTATCTCAGCGAGGCCTCGGGGCTGACGCGCTCGGCGGCCGTTCGCCTGATCGAGCAGGGGGCGGCAACCGTAAACGGAGGGACGTCGATCAAAAATTATCGCCTGCGAAAGGGAGACGAGGTACTTCTTCTGCTCCCCGATCCCACGCCGGACGAGGCGAGAGCGCAGGATATTCCGCTTGACGTACGCTACGAGGACGCCGATCTTCTGGTCGTCAACAAGCCGAGCGGTATGGTCGTGCATCCCGCACCGGGGAATCCGGACGGAACGCTGGTCAACGCGCTCCTCTATCACTGCGGCAATTCGCTCTCGGGCATTGGCGGCGTGATCCGCCCGGGCATCGTGCATCGCATCGACAAGGATACGAGCGGCCTTTTGGTGGTGGCCAAGAACGACGCCTCCCATCTTGCTCTTTCCGCACAGCTCAAGGGGCATCACATTGACCGCATCTACTTCGCGATCGTGCTGGGCAATCTGCGCGAGGACGAGGGAACGGTGGACGCTCCCATCGGGCGACATCCCGTGGATCGCAAGCGTATGGCCGTTATTCGCGATCCTTCGGTCACCTCCCGCCCTGCCGTCACGCATTGGCGCGTGCTGGCGAGGGGAGAGCGCGACGGAAACGCGTTTACGCTCCTGCGTTGTGCGCTTGAGACGGGCAGAACGCACCAGATCCGCGTGCACATGGCCTCCATCGGGCATCCGCTGCTCGGCGATCCCGTTTACGGCGGAGACGGCACGCGCTTTGAAAAATGCCACCGTAGTCTCGTGTCGGGCCAGTGCCTGCACGCGGGAGAGCTGCATTTTTGCCACCCGACAACGGGGAAGGCCGTGGACGTCCTTTGCCCCATGCCCCCCGAGATGCGGCGCGTCACCGAGCTGCTTTTTCCCGGCGCGACGGACGAAGAATTTCTGAAAAACGAATGAGCATCCCTGCAAAATTTGCAGAGATGCTCGTTTTTTATGCCTGCTTATGCGGCTTGGCGGACTTTGCACGGGGGGGAGAGAGAAGGATTAGGCCAAGACGTATTTTTCGGGGGTTGGATCGTGGAAGAGCTCGTTGAGGTCGCGGTCGCTGACCACGAAGTCGATGTCCTTCACGTGCCCTTGCAGGAAGGTGGAGGTGCGGTTCCACTTACTGCTGTCGCAGAGCAGGACGCGGCGGTCGGCACCTTGGATCAGCACGTTGCGCACGGCCACCTCCTCGGAATAGCAATCGTAGAAGCGTCCGTCTGCATTGACGGCCTGCACCGAAAAGAAGGCCACGTCTGCGTGAATTCTGCGCAAAAACTCCTGCGTATAGCCTCCGACGAGGACGGTTTTGTTCTCCCGAGAGAGCGTTCCGCCGGGGCAATAGAGCTTGACGTCGTAGCGCGAGAGCAGGCTCATCACGTCAAGGCTGTTGGTGATCACGGTCACG
>JAFNVK010000150.1 GCA_017379815.1 Clostridia bacterium | reverse complement strand
GTTCGCGCCCTTTTTACACATTTTTAGAATAATTCTTAGTCTTGTTCTATCCTATAAAATTTTATCGTTTTTCGATAAATTCTTATTGACAAACGGCAAAGACCGTGCTATGATAAAAGCAAGGCGGCGCCTTCTTCTCTTTTTTCGGCGAGAAGATGCGTCCGAAAACCGACACTGCTATGGAAAGCGAGGTTTCTCTCCGTGTTACGCAAGCCACTCAAGCTCCCCGTACGCCTGGCGCGCATTCTGGCCGTTCTCCTGCTCTGCGTCCTGGCCGTCCTCTCCGCTCTGCTCCCCATCCTCGTAAAGCTGCTTTGCGAGATGCGAGCAAGCCTGCGTCCCGACCTGCCCGCCCTCTCCCGCATTGAGGAGGGACTTCTCCTGGCCCTTGCCTACGTCATGGTCCTCGTGGCGGCAGGCGCGATCCTCTTTTTGATCCGTCTTCTTCGCGCCATCTCGCGCGGAAGGGTCTTTTCCGAAAGCACCGTTCACCATTTGCTCGCGGTCTCGCTCTGCTGCTTTTTTGAGGCCCTTCTCTTTCTCGGCACGGCGGTCTGGTTTCACAGCTCGCTCGTCGGCGTGGGCATCTTCGCCTTTATCGGGCTTTGCCTTCTGACCGTGCGCAACGTGATGAGCGAGGCCTGCCGCATCAAGGCCGAAAACGATTTTACCATTTGAGGTGCGCGATGATCCGATTGAATCTTGACGTGATGATGGCCAAGCGCCGCATATCCCTTGGCGAGCTCTCCGCCCGCATCGGCATTACCCAGGCCAATCTCTCCATCCTGAAAAATAACCGCGCACGTGCGATCCGCTTTTCCACGCTGGACGCGCTTTGCCGCGCGCTCGACTGTCAACCGGCAGACCTGCTCGAGTTCCTCCCCGACGCCGAGGACGAAAGCGAGCCGCCTGCCTCCCTCGACTGCTGAAAGGAGTTATTATGGAACAGAAAAACAACCCCGTCCCCGAAAATCCTCCCGTCTCGCAGCCCTCTCCCGCGCCGACTGAGGAGCGTTCCTCCGCGGCCGCGAAGGCGCCTTCCGCGCTGGAATCGGCAACGCAGAGACCCTGGTACTCGCTTCCGCAGGAGGAAGCCGAAAAGGAGCGCCTGCTCCCAAAGCCCGAATACGCCACGCTTGACGCCGTATTTGCCTGGCTGATGCTCGCGCTCTCCTTCTTCTTTGTCCGCTTCTTCCCCGTGGGGACTTATCCCTTGGGCGGTCTTCTCGGCGTGTGGGCGCTTCTCCTTTTGGAGGGGCTCTACCTGCACCTTTCGGGACACCGTCTCCGCCTGCGCGGCATTCTGCTCGCATCGCTTGCGGCGATCCTCTCGATCGGACTTATCCTGTCGGGAAACGTGGCCTCGCGCAATCTGCTCTTCCTTCTTCTTCTGGCCGCCATGGCCGCTCTGGCCTACGACGCCTGCGGCCTTGCGGGACGAAAGCTCTCCTCGGACGGCCTGCTTTCGCATCTGGCCAACGCGACGCTGCGCTTTCCCTTCTGCGCGCTGACCGCGCTCTTCCCCTCGCTCTCGCTTCCCCTACGCCGCTCGCACGCCTCGCGCAAGCTCTGGAAAACGGTTGGCTGGGTGCTGCTCGGCCTTTGCATTGCCGTGATCCCCACCGTGATCGTTGCGGCTCTGCTCTCCTACGACGCGCAGTTCACCGCTCTGCTTGAGCGCCTGCTCTCCTTCTCGCTTGACGGCTTCTTTGAGACGGTGGGCGACCTGATCCTTGCCGTTCCGCTCGCCATGCTGCTCTTCGGCACGCTCTTTGCCGTGAAGGCGCGCGCCAAAAAGACGGGCTCGGCGGAGGAACGCCCCTTCTCGGTCGGACGCTTCCGCGTTATGCCTCCGGCTCTGCTCTGTGCCGCCGTGACGCCTATTCTCTTGCTCTACGTCCTCTTTTTCGTGTCGCAGTGGAGCTACTACGTCTCCGCTTTTACGCACGTTCTGCCCTCGGGCATGACCTACGCGCAGTACGCACGCGAGGGCTTCTTCCAGCTCTTTACCGTCTCGATCATCAACGCGCTGCTGCTCCTGGCGCTCCATCTGCTGATGCGGACGCCGCCCAGCGGAAAGCCCATCCTGCGCCGCATCTATTCGGCCGTGCTTGCGCTCCTTACGCTGGTGCTGATCGCCACGGCGCTCTCCAAAATGATCCTCTATATTCACTCCTACGGCCTGACGCAAAAGCGCGTCTACGCCTCGGCGGCGATGCTCTTCCTCGCGGTCTGCTTCCTCTCGGTGCTGCTGCGCCAGCTGATCCGCCGCTTCCCGTCCGTTCCCGTGACGCTTGTGGCCGGTCTGCTTCTTGCCGCCGCGATGACACTTGGCAATCCCGACGCCCTGATCGCCTCCTACAACGTGGACGCCTACCTGCGCGGCGACCTGGAAACGGTTGACGTGGAGGCCCTTGCCGACCTTGGCGACTCGGCGATCCCCGCCATGGTGAAGCTGGAATGGGTCTGGAAGGAGGAAAACCTGCTCGGCCGTCTCTCCCATGACGAGCGCGAAGCCCTCCGCCTGCTCAGCGACCTTCTGGACGCGCGTGCGGAGAAGGTGCTTGCCGACACTCCCTCGCCGCTCTCCTTCTCCATTCCCGCCTATCGCGCCCGCGCACTTCTCTCTCAGCGCTCCGCCTCTGGGGAATAAGAACGATTTATTCGAGGGGACTTTTGAAAAAGTCCCCTCGAGCTCCCCCAAAACTCCCCAAAAATAGGATTGGTACCCACGGAAGGAAGTGCGAACAACGTGCTTCCTTTTTTTTGTGCGGTGGAGGGGAGTTTTCGTTCGCCGTTTGTGCAGTGCAG
>JAFNVK010000149.1 GCA_017379815.1 Clostridia bacterium | reverse complement strand
CTTCCCGTAGCGCTTTCGGTGCTCATCTCGTCGGCCATCGCCAAGGGTGAAGGAGACCGCGTAAAGGGGATCTATCGCACGTCATTCCTGATCTTCCTTGGCATCGGTATCCTTGGTAGCCTCATTATGCTGCTTTTGGCGCGCCGCTTTTGCGGATGGATCAAGAGCGAGGGCGCCTACGCCTGTATGCTGACCATCGCGCCAACCGTTCTCTTAGGGTGTATTGCCTCGGCTCTGCGAGGCTATTTTCAAGGGCACCAGCGAATGCTCCCCACGGCGCTCTCTCAGATGCTTGAGGCGCTTGGAAAGCTGATCTTCGGCCTTCTGCTTGCCCGTTATGCCCTGTATTCGGGATACGCCACGCCCACGGTCGCCGCCTTTGCGGGACTTGGTCTGACGTTGGGAATGCTTCTCTCGGTCCTGTATCTTGCCCTGGAAAAGCTCCGCTTTGATCGGGCAGGGGAGACAAGGAAACCGAAAGTGGGGATCCGCCGCGCGATGCGGACGGAGGAGAGCTACCGTATTCTGCGCGATCTGGCAAGGCTGTCGGTTCCGATGACGCTTGGCGCGTCCTTGGTGAGCCTGACCAAGCTTGTGGATATGACGATGATCCATCGTCGCCTGCAGGCGATCGGCTTCACCGAGGCTATGGCAAACGAGGCTTACGGAAGCTACACGACGCTGGCTCTTTCGGTCTATGCACTCGTGCCCTCGCTCATCAATTCGATTGCACTTCCGCTCGTCCCCATGCTTTCGGCGGCGATCGCCGAGGGAAGCGTCGAAAGGCAAGAGCAAATGGTGGGCATTTCCTACCGCTTGACCGTTTTCCTGGCGATGCCGGCCTCGCTTGCACTCTCCATCTATGCCGAGCCGATCCTGCGCTTACTCTTTTCGGGTGAGGAGGCCGCCGTATTGGTTGCTTCGCCGCTTTTGTCCGGCCTTGGAATTTCGGTCCTGCTTTCCTGCATGATCACGGCGACCAATTCGGTCCTGCACGCCTATCAACGGGTCAACCGCCCGATCCTGTCCATGCTGGCAGGCGCGGTGCTTAAGATCCTTACGTCCTATCTTCTGATCGGTCTGCCGACCGTAGCACTTGCAGGCGCACCGATCAGTACCTTCTTCTGCAACGCCGCGGTGCTTCTGCTCAATCTGCACTTTGCCGCCTCGCTCTGCCCATCTCCCTCCCCGATCAAGCTGTTTGGCCGTCCCTTGCTGGCGGCGGCACTTTCGGTGGGGACTTCCTTTTTGGCGTATGCGGCGCTGCTTCGTTATGTTCAGCCGAGTGCAGTGCTTACGCTTGCGGCACTCGCGCTGACTGCATTCATCTATTTGCTCGTCTCCTGCCGCCTCGGTGTTCTGCAACGTGAGGATGCGCTCGCGCTTCCCATGGGGGAGCGACTTTGGCGTATGCTTGGCCGCGCGCACCTGTTGCGTCGGGAGGACAGGGAAACCGTTTTAAGAAAGGAATCCAAAAAATGACCACACAAGAAAAAAAGGACGCCCTCTTGTCTCGGGAGCGCTTTGACTTTGACGATCTTTGTGCCATTATGCAGATCCTGCGCTCCGAGGAGGGCTGCGTTTGGGACCGTGAGCAGGATCACCACAGCATCCGTTCCTCTCTGATCGAGGAGGCCTACGAGGTCATCGAAGCGATCGACACGGAGGATCCCGCGCTTTTGCGCGAGGAGCTTGGAGATCTGTTGTTCCAGGTAGTCTTTCACGCCTGCATCGAGGAGGAGGAGAAGCGCTTCTGCATGGGAGACGTCATTCACGACATCTCTTATAAGATGATCCACCGCCATCCGCACGTCTTTTCCACCGTTCAGGTCAAGGACAGCGAGGAGGTGCTTTCCAACTGGGAGGCGATCAAGACCGAGGAAAAGCAGAGAAATACCCTCGTTGACCGCCTTCGCGCCGTTCCTCCCATGCTTCCTGCGTTGATGCGTGCCTCCAAGGTGGGGAAAAAGGCAGAGCTCTTTGCCGATCGATCCTGTGCGGATATTCTGGACATGCTGTCGGCACACGTGGAGGAGATGCGCCTGTGCGAGGCTCCCACGGCCGAGCAGATCGGCGAGCTTTTGATGACGGTGACACACCTGTCCCGTCATGCGAAAGTTGACGCCGAGGAGGCTTTAAGCCACCATACCGACCGGATTATCGACAAAATAGCCGAAAATTAAGAAAAAAACTCCATTTTTTTGCATTTTTTGCGAATACATCCACAAAAAACACTTGCATTTTATTCATGCATATGATAAAATGAAGTATAGCCAAAAAGCAATAAATTTATGGAGGATTTCTCATGAAAAAGACACAGTTGATCGACAAGGCAGCTCAGACGTCCGGTCTGACCAAGAAGGACACCGCCCTGGCTCTGGATGCCATCCTTGCGGCTATCGGCGAGGCCGTTGCTGCAGGCGAGACCGTGCAGATCCCCGGATTCGGTACCTGGACCGTTAAGGCACAGGCTGCCCGCACCGGACGCAACCCCAAGACCAACGAGGCTATCGAGATCCCGGCCAGCAAGCGTGTTACTTTCTCTGCGAGCAAGACCCTGAAGGACAAAGCAAATTCGTGAGATTGGACAAGTTTTTGAAGGTCTCCAGAATCATCAAGCGCCGCACCGTCGCTAACGATGCCTGCGATGCCGAGCACGTTTTTGTGAACGGCAAGCGCGCAAAGGCGTCCTACGACGTCAAGGAGGGCGATGTTCTGGAAATCACCTTCGGCCAACGCACCTTGAAGGTCAGGGTGCGCAACGTCAAGGAGTACACCACCAAGGCAGAGGCCTCGGAGCTGTACGAGGTGATCCTCTGATCCGCCTTCACCTGCTGACGGCATAATTCCCACTTCCTCCGCATATTCTGTAGCAATACGGATATCGGAGGAAGAAGGAATGGATATGGACCGTGAGAAGATAAGAAGGACCGAGCATACCGTCTCTCTCCGCGCAAGAGAGGGGCTTGAGGTGCGCGGCGTGACAGACGTGATCAGCTTTGATGAGCAAGCGGTGGTCTTGCAAACGGTTTGCGGTACGATGACTGTGGAAGGAGCCTCTCTGCACATCCATGTGCTTAGCATGGAGGAGGGGATCGTCACCATGGATGGCAGAATCGATACAGTATCCTATGAGGATACCGAGGAATCCGATCCCAACGGAAAGGGTGGATTTTTTGGAAAGCTGTTTCGGTAACGCACATGGAGATCTCACAGTATGCTTTACTGCTCCTCTACGTGTATGCGGGGATCCTCGGCCTCTGTCTTGGATTTTTCTATGACGGGATCCGGATCACGCGCATATTTCTGGGAGCACATTACAGCCGTCGTGTTGCCAAACGGTTACAAGGCCTCCGCTTGCCTTTTTTGAAGAAGAAGCCCGCACGCGCAGAAAGCCGCTTTTTAGGACTTGCGATCTTTTTGGAGGATCTTTTCTTCTGCGTTTTTGCGGGAGTGTCCTTTATTTTACTTCTCTATGCGCAAAACAACGGTCGGTTTCGCTTTTTGGCGCTGATCTGCACTTGCCTTGGCTTTTTGCTTTACCGCCTGACCCTGAGCAGACCGGTGATGTATGCCTCGGAATGGATCGCCTTCGGGATCGGAACGGCTATACGCTATCTCGCCTTTTTTCTGCTTTATCCTGTTCGGGTGCTCCGGAATTTGCTTTTCCGGCTGGCAGGTAGCCTTGTGCAAAAGGGGCGCGCCCGGATAAGCCTTCTGCAGAGACGGCGCTATACCGCTTTGCGACAAAAGCGGCTGACGCGGGACGCTTGCGGTATGCTTCCCGAGGAGATCCCAAGACCGCGCAAAGGAAAAAAAGGAAATCGATATGACAAAGGAAAACAAAAAACAGTTCAGCCTCAGTCTGCTGGTGCGCATTCTTCTGGGCGTGATGGTGGTAATATCCATCGGCATTTTTGCCAATAGCCTGATGCGCTTCAACGAGCTTGAACGCGAGCGGGCAAAGCTCGAGACCGCCCTGAATAACCTTCGGGATACGCGGGAAGAATTGAATGAGCTGATGGGCTCGGCCGAGCAGGTCAAGGCGCTGCTGTCTGATTACGAGCGCTATGAGGAGGCCATGAGGTCGGAAAGCGACCTTAAGGACGCGCTGACCGATTGGGAGGCACGCAAGGCAGAGCTGCAGGCGATGATCAACGCATCGGACAATAAGGAATACATCGTTAAGATCGCAAAGGAATTCCTCGGGCTCTATTTCCCGGACGAGGAGATCATCTACAACGACGGAAACGGATAAGGCGGACGGTATGGCAGAGAAAAAACAGGAAAAAACAAGAAGCATCGTGCAAAACCGAAAGGCGTGGCACGACTATTTCGTAGAGGAAAAATACGAGGCGGGCATCGCTCTGCACGGCACGGAGGTCAAGAGCCTGCGGCAGGGAGGGGCAAACCTGAAGGATTCCTATTGCTCCTTTGAAAAGGGCGAGCTTTTTGCGGTAGGACTTCACATCAGCCCTTACGATCACGGAAACATCTTCAACCGCGATCCCATGCGCGATAAAAAGCTGCTCATGCACAAGCGCGAGATCATGCGTCTGCAGGGCCTGGTCCAGCAGAAGGGATATACGCTCGTTCCGCTCTCCATGTATTTTTCGGGCTCGCACGTCAAGGTCGAGCTTGGGCTTTGCCGAGGCAAGAAGCTCTACGATAAGCGCGATGCCGATGCCGAGCGGCAGGCAAACCGAGACATTGACCGACACATGAAGGATCGCTCCTACGAGAGCTGAAAAAGGACTTGACAAGTCGGACAAAAAGGGATATAATAATACCGCGTACCCACAACTATGGGGGTGCAATGGTTTCGACGGGGATTCTGCGATAAGATAAGCGTGGCGAGCCGGGCAATCTCGATAAAGGCCTAACCTTAAACAATAAACGACAACAATACTGTTGCTATGGCTGCCTAAGTTTTACGTCGTTTGACGTAAAACCGGCAGTGCCGTGACCTGCGGGTCACCCGTTCCTCCAAGGAGTACCGCGGCCTTGGACTGAGCGTCATTTGAGCGGTGAACTTGCATCGGCCGTTCGCTCTTGAACCGATCAAGCAAAAAAGGGCTACCGCAAGAGGAAGCGTGTCTGTTCGCGTCCTCGCGTGGGAATTCTAAACAACAGACTGCCCACGAAGAAAGTTTTATCAAGGGGTTTTCGGACAGGAGTTCGATTCTCCTCATCTCCACCAAAAAAACGCTGCAGAAAAGGGTACTTTTCTGCAGCGTTTTTTTTATCCAAGCCGCAGGCTTGGCATATCATCAGCCCCTGCGGGGCTGGATATCATCACGGCAACGCCGTGTATCTCATCACGCGACAGCGTGCATGTTTTCTGCGGCTTGACGATATACAATGCTTCGCATTGGTGATATACCGTTCCTGCGGAACAGGATGATATACACGCCTTCGGCGTGATGGGGAGGGGAGACTGCAAAAAGCTCTTGAATTGCTCTGCAAAATATGATATAATGGCATTGAGGAAAGCAACCATATGGCTAAAATTGCACGGTGGGAGAAAATGAGCAAATGAAGAAAAGCAAAATCATAACCCTTTGCGGTTCCCTAAAATACATAGAAAAAATGTGGGAGGTTGCCGAAAAGCTCTCCCTTGAAAAAGGCTATGCGGTAATAGGCGTAAATCCCCACGTTATTGGCAGACCTTTAACGGAAGATGAAATATCGACAATGAAGCGTCTTCACAAAGAAAAGATAGCAATTTCCGATGGAATTTTCGTGGTCAACGTTGATGGTTATATAGGTGATTCTGTCAAAGAAGAAATTGCGTTTGCAAAATCATTGAATAAAGAGATTATCTATCTTGAAAATCCCCCGTCGGATGGTGAAAAGGACTAATTATTAAAATCGAAATATCCGAAGAACCCACGATGGCGGCGTTTGACTTTAAGATCTGCGCTGCCAACAAAAAGCACGTCTGCGATGCAGACGTGCTTTTTGTTCGTGAAATTAGCCTTTGGCGGTCGGGGTGTGTTCTTTATCTCTTCGTTCTCCTCTTTGTTGCGAGGGGATTCTTTTGCATGGCGCGTTCCATATCCGTGTTGCTGACGTGCGTATAGATCTGCGTGGTGTTGAGCTGCTCGTGGCCCAGGATCTCCTTCAGCACGCGCACGTCCACCTGCCCGGATTGATACATCAGCGTGGCGGCAGTGTGGCGGAGCTTATGTACCGAGTATCCCTTGGAGCCAAGTCCCGCGGCGCGCAGATATTTGTAGACCATGGCTTGCACGGTCTTGACGCTGATGCGCTTTTCGAGGCGGCTTAAAAAGAGGGCAGGGTCATGCACCTTGGCGTATTTCTGGCTCAATCTCTGGATCGCGTAATCGCAAAGCGCGGTCTGGCAGGCCTGGTTGAGATAGATGATGCGCTCCTTGTTTCCTTTTCCCGTAACGCGCACCGACTGAAAATCCGAATCAAGATCGCGCAGATCAATGCCCACAAGCTCGGAAACACGCATTCCGCAGTTGAGAAAGAGCGTGAGGATCGCGTAATCGCGCACGCGCGTGGGGGAATTGAGATCCTTATCCACCGCGTCGAGCAGGCGCAAAGCCTCGTCCAGCGTCAGCACCTTGGGCAGGGCCTTTGCTGGCTTTGGAGAATCGATGTCGGTGGTGGGGTTGTACTCCAGATAGTGCTTTTTGTTGACCAGGTACTTGTAAAGCGAGCGAATGGCCGAGAGCTTGCGCGAGCGCGCCGCCCATTGGTTTTCGCGTGTATGGTTGACGTAAAGCAGAAAATCGTACAGATCCTCGGCGTGGATCTTTTCCAGCTCGCGCAGACCGACAGAGCTGATATCGAGGGTAGAAAACTCCTCGGAGTGCGGATCAATATCCTTTTCCCGCGCCACGAGATAGCGGAAGAAGGTGCGCAGATCGAGCAGATATTCCTCCACTGTTTTTTGCGAGCAGCCCTGAATGGAGGATTTATAGGCGGCAAATTCCTGAATGAGGGGAGAGAACTCCCGGATTGAGATCAGCCTTCCCATGCGTATTCCTCCTTTCAAGTAAAGATGCGGTGCGCAAAAAGCGGTTCGTTTTGCGCCTTTCCTCCTTTATTATAGCACACATCGTGATATTTTAGTTGATAAATTGTAAATTTTTGTGCGCTTCGGTTGCTTTCGGCATGCGTTTTCGGTATAATAAAGGTAATCCTTTTGGAGGTATGCGATGAAAGCTTTTTTTAAGAATTATTCCTACGATATGCTCAAGATGTTCCTCAATCAGTTCGGAACGGCGATCTTCGGCTTTTCCTTGGCTCTTGCGGCAGGACACGCCCAAAGCCCCGTTCTGCGGAACGCCACGAGCGTTGGCGCGATTTTGTTTTATCTGTTCCTGCTCTATACGATGACCTGGGATATCGGCTACCGCGACCGCGTTGCGGTGGAGTCCGGACGCAAGCAGAACGCGCCCCTGACCGGCCTTTGGATCTCGCTTGCCGCCAATGCGGTCAACTTCCTGCTGGCAATCTTTATCATGCTCGGCTCTCTTCTGGAAACCTCCTTTACCGGTACGCTCGGCGCGATTGGCGCCTTTGCTGCAACGATTTTTGAGGGAATGTACGTGGGCCTGCTTGCCAATCCTGTTGGCGGCGCACCGCTTAATTCCTATTGGTGGGTCTACTTCCTGCTCCCGATCCCGGCCATGCTTCTTTCGGCGATCACCTACAATCTTGGATTGCGAGACGTCAAGTTTACCTCGGCCTTCAGCTCCTACGTCAACGAGACCGAGAGAGAGCGCCTGCAGAATAAGCGCCGCAAGCGTTGATCTCTCTTGCCATAAAAAACGGTCTGCCCGTGATGGGCAGGCCGTTTTTTTGTATTTCGTTATTCGTGCTTGTCCTCGGCTTCATCAAAGAAGCGGATCTGATCGCCTCCCGCAGCACGGGGGGCGCGGTAGGGAAGTCCGAGATGCTCGCAGGCCAGACGGGTGACGCATCTGCCGCGCGGCGTACGGCTCAAAAAGCCGATCTGCATCAGATATGGCTCGTACATATCCTCAAGCGTCACTGCCTCCTCACCCACTGTTGCGGCAAGCGTTTCAAGACCAACGGGGCCGCCGTCATAGAACTTGATGATGGTCTCAAGCATTCTGCGGTCAACGTTGTCCAGACCCAGGTGGTCGATCTCCAGCTTGTTGAGTGCGTAGCTTGCGATCTTGCGGTCAATGGCGCCGTCAGACATGATCTGGGCAAAATCGCGCACACGCTTGAGCAGACGGTTGGCAATACGGGGCGTTCCGCGTGAGCGGCTTGCGATCTCGATCGCACCGTCGTCCTCGATCTCCATGCCAAGGATCCCTGCGTTGCGGCGAACGATGGTGGCCAGCTCCTCGGGCGTGTAAAGCTCCAGCTTGAGGATCACGCCAAAGCGGTCGCGCAGAGGCGTGGTCATCTGTCCCGCACGCGTGGTGGCACCGATCAGGGTAAAGCGGGGAAGATCAATGCGAATGCTTCTGGCAGAAGGACCTTTGCCGATGATGATGTCCAGGGCGTAGTCCTCCATGGCGGGATAAAGGATCTCCTCGACCGAGCGGGAAAGGCGGTGGATCTCGTCAATGAAAAGCACGTCGCCCTCGTTGAGGTTGGTGAGGATCGCGGCAAGATCGCCTTGCTTTTCAATGGCAGGGCCGGAGGTGATGCGGATATTGACGCCCATCTCGGTGGCGATGATGTTGGAGAGCGTGGTCTTTCCAAGACCGGGAGGGCCGTAAAGCAGAACGTGGTCAAGCGGCTCGCCTCTTTGCTTTGCGGCTTCAATATAGATCTTGAGATTTTCTTTTACCTTCTCCTGTCCCACGTACTCCTCGAGGTGTCGGGGGCGCAGAGAGGTTTCTACGTCCGAATCCTCGGCGGTGTAGCTCGTGGTCATGATCCGGTTTTCAAAATCGAAATCGTTGGTATCCATCGGTTTGGTCCTTTCTTTCGTTCAGTCGGGCATCTGCAAGGGAATCAGAATTTCATCAGCTTTTTGAGGGCTGCGCGGATCAGATCCTCCAGCTCGAGGGAGGGGTCAAGGTCCTTGAGAATACCGGAGGCCTCGGCACGGGAATAGCCAAGAACCACCAGGGCGTCCACCGCCTCGGAGAGCTTTCCGCGCGCGGCACCTGCGGTGCTTGCCGCGGGAGAGGCCGCGATGGGCGAGGAGAGGTCGGTCTCCTTCATCAGCTTGTCCTTCAGCTCCAGGATCACGCGTGCGGCGGTCTTTGGGCCGATGCCGTTGGCCTTGGCGATGGTCTTCTTGTCCTCGGTGCAAACGGCGAGCGCGAATTTCTCGGGTGAGAGCAGGGTGAGAATGGACATTGCGGCCTTCGGACCAATGCCCGAAACCGAAATGAGCAGCTTAAAGGAGGCAAGCTCCTCCTGCGTGGCAAAGCCGAACAGCTCAACGTCATCCTCACGGACCGCCATGTGCGTATAAAGACAGACGGTGGGAGGTGTGGCGACCGAACGGTTTGGGGGCATGGCGTCGTATGTGGTTCCGCTTACGGTCAGCTTGTAGCCAACGCCGCCAACGTCAAGGACGGCAAGACCGTTTTCCAGATGCACGAGGGCACCCTTGAGATAGTAAAACATAGAGGTTTGTTCCTTTCACGGAATTGTGATACGCTTACGAGAAACGCGTTACTTGTGCTTTTTTGCCTTGCTTTCCTGTGCAGGCTGCTCGGGCTCGGCTTTTTTCGGCAAAGACCATTCGGGGATCGAGACGAGTGTGCGGAGATATTTGATCTTTTTGATCCGCTTTTCCAGAACGATCAGCAGGATCAGGAGGGCAAGAGAGACGCAGGAGATCGAAAGCCCGACCCAAACGACGTTGGGACGGTAAACCATGCGGACGCTGTGCGTTTGGCCCGCCTCGCCTTCAATACGGAAGGAAACGAGCGCGCCGAGCGCCTTTTCGGTTTCCACGGCCTCGCCGTCAACGTAGATCTTCCAGCCCTTGTCGTAGGGAAGCGTTGTCAGCACGCGCTCGTTTTCACGGCTTGCGGTAAAGGTCCCGTCAAAGGAGGTCTCGGTATACTCCTCGATCACGAGCTGATCCTGAGTCAAGCGCGCCATGGCATCCTCAAAGGCTGCCCAGTCAATGTAGTAGAAGCAATACTCCCCGCGCGTGACGTAAAAGTATTTGTCCTTCAAGGTGACCTTCAGGTCGAGATCGGCGTTGGCCTCCTGCCAGCCGAGCGAGATGATGTGCCGCGTCTCGGTGCCGTTGAATCTTCCAACGCCCTTTGCTTCACCGTCGTTGACGCTGAGCGAGAGGGCCACCTCACGCTTGTTGGTTGCGGGAGCGTAGAAGAAGAGCTCGCCCTCCACGGGCATTTCCAGAGAATAGGTCAGCATGCCGCTCAGACTGTTATTGCTGGGCTCATAGCGCGTTTGTCCGTTGGTGGTGTTCGCCTTTTCCAGGTTCTGCATCGCGGTGGTTACGTCCTCTACGGGAATGAAGACCTCCACCTCCTCGCCAAGCATTGCGGAGAGGATCGCATTCATGCGTGCAAAGGGGCTGGCGTACTCGTCCTCATACTCGGCCGAGTTGACCGTTTCGTCG
>JAFNVK010000020.1 GCA_017379815.1 Clostridia bacterium | reverse complement strand
GTGCGTGGTAAAAAAGCACTAAGGTGAAGCAGGCCGCAGGCCGGCTGAAAAAGGGAAGGGGAGACCAAAGCGCTTTGGTCTCCCCTTCCCTTTTTCAGCCGGCCTGCGGCCTGCTTCACCTTAGTGCTTTTTTACCACGCACTCCGCCGTCTTATAAATGCACGACGCGGGGACGTATCCGCGTACCGAGGACAAGGGGTAAACGTTCGTCTCCCGACCGATCACCGTTCCCGGATTCAGGACGCTGTTGCAGCCAACCTCAACCAGGTCGCCAAGCATTGCGCCCACCTTTTTGCGTCCGGTCTCGAGGCATTCCTCGCCGTAGCGGATCTTGACAAGGCTCTTGTCGCTCTTGACGTTCGACGTGATCGCGCCCGCGCCCATGTGCGAGCGGTATCCGAGGATCGAATCGCCCACGTAATTGAAATGCGGGACCTGCACGCCGTCAAACAGAATGCAGTTCTTCAGCTCGGTGGAGTTCCCTACCACAGCACCCGCGCCTACGATCGCGCTGCCGCGGATAAATGCTCCTTGGCGGATCTCTGCGTCCGCGCAGATAATGCAGGGTCCGTTCAGACTGGCACTCGCGGCAACGCGTGCCGTCTTGGCCACCCAGACGTCTTCACCGATGCGGGTATATTCCTCCTCGGAAAGCGTCGCGCCAAGTGACAGAATATACGCCTTGATGCCGTCCAGCGCCTCCCAGGGGTATTCGTGTGCGGACAACAGCGGCCAAGCGATCGAATGCTCGGGGTAATGATAAAGCGCCGTTATACGGCTTCCCTCCAAAAGAGTGGACATACGCTTATTCCTCCCTGTATTTCTCGTTATGCCAATCCACGCTCGCGGATCACCTGCAGGACCTGCTCCACACAGGCCTCGCAAACGTCAAGCGTAGGTGCCTCTACCATCACGCGGATCACGGGCTCGGTTCCGCTCTCGCGCACAAGGATACGTCCCGTGTCTCCAAGCTCTGCCTTGACCTGCTCCACGGCAGCCTTGACGGCCTCGTCCTCACGCACCGCACGCTTATCTGCAACGCGCAGGTTCTTCATCACCTGCGGAAGCATCTGCACGGGAGAGGCCAGCTTGCTCAAGGGGAGCTTGCGGTCGATCATGGTTTCCATCACCTTGATGGCCGTCAGAACGCCGTCACCCGTGGTGGCGTATTTTTTGAGAATGATATGTCCGGATTGCTCTCCGCCAATGCAGTTGCCCGTTTGCTGCATATTCTCGTAGACGAAGCGATCCCCCACCTTGGTCTGCACGTAGGAGATCCCCTCCTCGTCCAGGGCGTGATAGAGGCCAAGATTGGACATGACGGTGGTGACCACCGTGTTGTTGACCAGCTCGCCGTTCCGCTTGAGCTGCGTGCCAAGAAGGTACATGATGTGATCGCCGTTGACCACCGCGCCGTTCTCGTCTACGGCGATGCAGCGGTCAGCGTCGCCGTCAAAGGCAAAGCCAACGTCCAAATGATTCTCGCGGACGTATCGTGCAAGCGACTCGATATGCGTCGAGCCGACACCGCGGTTGATATTAAGCCCGTCAGGCGAGGTGCCGATGGCATAAACCTTTGCGCCCAGCGCCTCAAACACGCTCTTGGCCAGCATCCAGGCGCTTCCGTTTGCGCAGTCCAGCGCTACGCGGAAGGGCTTGAAGGAATGGCGCGAGAGCGAGATCAGGTAGCCGATGTAACGGTTGCGTCCCTCCGAATAGTCCACGATCTGGCCAATGCGGTCTCCCGTGGCAAAGGGGAGATCTTCCCCGGAGAGCCCCAGCTCGGAGAGCTTGCCGTCCAGATACAGCTCGATCTGCTCGATCGTGGCATCCTCCATTTTCTCGCCGCGGCTGTTCACGAGCTTAATGCCGTTATCCATATAGGGATTATGACTTGCCGAGATCATAATGCCGCAATCAAAATCCTCACGCGCGACCGCGTAGGAGACACCCGGCGTGGGAATGACGTGAAGCATATATACGTCAGCGCCCGAGGCCGCAAGTCCTGCGGCGATCGCATATTCCAGCATATAGCTGGAGCGACGCGTATCCTTGCCGATCGCGGCACGCACGCGCTTCCCGGAGGCTCCTGCATAGTACCAGCCCAAAAAGCGGCCGATGCGATAGGCGTGCTCGGCCGTAAGCGAAGCGCCGGCTTCCCCGCGGAAGCCATCCGTTCCAAAGTATTTTCCCATAAGCGATCTCCTTTGATCTGAAAATTGCGATCCTGCCGTCAAAGCAGCGGGACGAATGGTGTTCCTTTCCTTCTCTGTTGGAAGCATTATCCGAGGCTCACGCTCCCGAGAACCTCTCTTCTCTAAATATTATACACCTTTCCGGATGGGAATGCAATATTTTTTTTGCAAAAAACGTATGGCTTATGCCATACGTTCGCAGTTGAAAACAGGGACGGAGAGCTACTCGCTCTCCGTCCCCAAAGCCAAACGCTTGACGGTTACGGTGCCTCGTAGGTTACCGTAAAGGCAGGACGTCCGTCGGCAAGAGCCGTTTCGGTGATCGCATAGCCTGCGGGCAGCTCGCCAAGAGCGGTCTGCCCATCAAGGAACCAGCCCTGGTATCCCATGCCCTCATCACCGTTGGCCGGATTGTAACCAACGTAGGTGCCGCCATAGACGTGCAGAACTCCGCCAAAGCTGACGTTAAGCCCGGTGATCGCGCCGTTGGGCTGCTCGGCAGAGTAGAAGCCGCCGTCAAAATAGCCGTCCTTGATGATCACGTTCGAGGAAGCATTCTCATAGCCTGCGCGGAGGGCTGCTTCTACGTTGATACCCACGAAGAGAGAGCCGTAGCTTCCCAGCTTGGCTCCGTTCGGCTCGTAATCGCGCGTAAAGGTTCCGTTCTCGATCACGACCGTTCCGCGAGGAGCGATAAAGCTGACCGACTTATGCTTGCCGATATCCACCTTCCCGTTGCCCGTAACGGTCAGGAAGGATCCGTAGGCGCAGTTGATCATCGGATCAAGGACCGCTCCATCGGCAATGCTCAGCGTCTTGCCGTTCAGATCCAAAACGACCTCACCCGTTACCGACAGCGTCTTCTCAAGGGCAATGTCCTTTGCAAGCTGGACGTAGCCGCCGCAAGAGATGGCCTCCTGGAGCTCGGAGAAGCTGCTGACGTAGTGCAAATGAGGGGGCACGTCGGCGTCGTAATCGTCGCCGTAGCCATCCTGCTCGTGTGCGTACTGCGTGGCCTCAAGAGAAATGCCGAGCGAAATGGAGAGTGCGGTCTCACCGTTTTTGCCCGTGCGTCCGTTGTTGAGGTTGAAGTCGTTGTCCTTTGCACTGGGGATCCACTCGATGATCACGCGGAAGGAAAGGCTCTCACCGGCGAGAAGCTTGCCCGTGAGCAGAAAATCCTCAAGCGGAACACTTTCGCCGAGAGGAAGCTCCGTTCCCCCGTCCAGCGGGATCACGCGGATGGAGAGGGCATCGGCCAGGGTCTTGCCCTCCTTGGTCTCGGTAGCGTCAAAGAAGCTCAGGGCAAAGCGGTATTGCAGAGCCAGCGTGCCCTCGTTGGAGATGCGGAAGGTCTCCTCGGTAGCGGCGGCAGGCTCCCAGAGCATGCTCTCTCCAACGGCATTCAGGAAAAGCGCAGTCTTCTCGCTCACCTCGTCATAGCTGCCGTCAGCCAGCCGATGCGAAAGAGCGACGTCAAGATTGCCTGCAACGATCTGGTTCTGTCCAACCGTCACGCGGTCGGTAAACCACGCATAGGTGGTCCCCAAAAGCATGGTGCAGGACAGGAGCAACGCCAGAAGGCTGCAGATCAGGGTGCTTTTTGCGGATGATGCGGTCTTGGTCTTGTTCATGAATCATGTTCCTCCTTACAGTTTGGTGTTTTGTACGTTCGCGCGCGGCAAGGCCGTTCCGCCTTTGGCATCACCGTGCTCTTGCGGTGGGCAAGCTGCCTGCCCTTTTGACGGCATAGGCATAAGGCTTTCCAAGGGTCCGAAATGCCGCACGCGCGCCTCCCATAGGGAAAGACGCGACAGTGCCGCATCCCGCTTCTCCCATTCCTCAAGCCACCTCTCCTCCCTCTCCCTCTGCATCCGACGGATCGCGCGGAGGCAAAGCAAAAGCTGAAGAAAAACAAGCGCAAGGAACGGAAGAAGGATCAGACCGAGAAAGCCCGGTGGCGTTTGCAAGAAGGAGAAGAAGGGGCCAACGCCGCGAAGACTTGCCCAATAGCGTCCGAGCAGATTTTCGCTCGGTACAGGGAGTCGATCATCCTCACCCGTAGCCGTGCCGTAGGTAACGAAGCTTCTTTTTCCCCGGGCATCGCAAAGCACGGTGCGCACCTTGTGCGTGATCGTTGCGCCTCCGTGCCCGGGATCGGGAGAGCGGAAGGTGATCACGTCTCCCGCTTCGACCTCCTCCGGATCGACCGCGACCGAAAGGATCAGATCCCCCGCCGCAAAATCGGTTGCACTCATGGAATCCGAGCGAACGATCATGGCGCGCAGGCCAAAGAGCGATCGCTCTTCCCTGCCCGTCAGAAGTGAAAGCAGCAGAGAGACCGTCAGCACCAAAAGCACCGACGTCAACGCCAGTGCAAGAAGGACGCGTCCGATCCCCAAAAGCCATTTTCTCCTCATCCTATCCCTCCGTGTTCCATCTGCCGGAGCACACGCTCCCCTTTCCCTTCTCCTTCAAGGCTTCCTGCCTCCCATGCCGCCTCTTTTGGCACACGCGAGAGTCTTGCCCGCCTATTCATCTTCATATTCAACCGTCTGCCAAAATATGCCTTTCCGATCAAACTCGTGCTTTTCTGCGTGAGACCTCCAAAAAAGAGAAAAAGACGATTTTTTCAAAAAAGAAACACGGTATCTTCATATTCAGTTTAGATTTTCGGCTATAATAAAAGCAGAGAAAGAAAAAGGAGGATCTCCCCATGGCTCAGCAGCAACAGAAGCCGAAAATCCCCTTCCGCGAACGGGTCTACCGCTTTATGATGGGACGAAACGGCACCGACACACTTTGCACAGCGCTCACCGTATGCGCCCTCGTCCTGCTCGTTCTTGAGCTGATCAGCGGATGGGCCTGGCTCTCGATCCCCTCCCTTGCGCTCCTGATCTACTCCAACTTCCGCGCCTTTTCGCGCAACGTGGTCAAGCGCAGACGCGAAAACGCGGCCTTTTGCGGCTTTTTCCGCCGCATCCGCGGCTTCTTCAAGCTGCAGAGAAACAAATGGAAGGATCGCAAAACGCATATCTATCGCAAATGCCCCTCCTGTAAGAGCGTCCTTCGCCTGCCCCGCGCCAAGGGAAAGCACACGGTCAACTGTCCACGCTGTCACAACCGCTTTGCGGTCGTCGGTCGGTAAGTACACAAAAAGCGTCTCCGATGCATGATGCATCGGAGACGCTTTTTCTCTATGACACGGGATCAGTCGCAGTTCTCCCAGTTGTGGTAGACGTCCATAACGTCGTCGTCG
Organism: Clostridia bacterium; assembly: GCA_017379815.1. Classification (GTDB taxonomy): domain Bacteria; phylum Bacillota; class Clostridia; order Oscillospirales; family CAG-272; genus UMGS1865. The sequence continues at coordinate 11,545 of JAFNVK010000020.1, read as the reverse complement.
TCCTCCAGCTTTTCGATGAGCAGACCCATGAACTTGATGTCCTCCTCGGTCTCAAGCGTCACCGAGGTGGAAGCCTGCTTGGTCTTCTCGGCCGAGAGGATCTCGTAGCCTGCGTCCTTCAGGGTATCCTGGATCGCGTAAACGTCGTCGGGCTCGGTGATGACCACGAAGACCTCGCCGTCGGCCTTGAAATCAGCCGCGCCTGCCTCAAGAGCGGTCTCCATCAGCTTGTCCTCGTCCACGTCGCCGTCCTCGTTGTTGATCACGATCTCACCAACGTCGCTGAACAGGTAGCTGACGCATCCCGTCTGTCCCATATTGCCGTGGTACTTGGAGAAGTATGCACGCACGTTTCCTGCAGTACGGTTGCGGTTGTCGGTGGTGGCCGTAACGATCACGGCAACGCCTGCGGGACCGTAGCCCTCGTAGGTGACCTCCTCGTAGGTCTCGGAGGTTGCGCCCATGGCCTTTTTGATGCAACGCTCAATGTTGTCGTTGGGAACGTTGTTGGCCTTTGCCTTCTGGATCAGATCGCGCAGCTTGGAGTTGGAGACGGGATCTCCGCCGCCCTCCTTGACCGCAACGGTGATCTCCTTGCCGATCTTGGTAAAGATCTTGCCTCTTGCGGCGTCGGTCTTTTCCTTCTTATGCTTGATGTTTGCCCATTTGCTATGTCCTGACATATCCTTTTATATCCTTTCCAAATCAATACGAATCGGGGCTGATCAGACGCGCTCGGTCTTGCGCAGGCAGATCAGAGAGAAGGCAGATCCAAGCACGTGCTTGGTGGCCTCGGTAAGACGGATGCGCGTTGCGCGCTTTACGCCGTCCGTTTCGGTGGCGATGCGGCAAGCGTGATAGAACTTGTTGAAGGCGACTGCCAGATCGAGAATGAAGCGGGTGATCACCGAGGGCTCGTAGTCGCGCAGAGCCGTCAGCACACGCTCCTCGTACTGTGCCATCACCTTAAGAAGCGTTGCCTCCTCCTCGCAGGTGACCGTCATTTCCCCATCGAGAGCCTCGTCCTTCACCTTCTCCAGCACCGAGCAGGCGCGGGCGTAGGTGTACTGCACGTAGGGACCTGTATTGCCGTCAAAGCTCAAGGCATCCTCCAGGTTGAAGTTGATGTCCTTGATGCGGTTGTTGGTGAGGTAGTAGAAGACGATCGCGCCAACGCCAACCGCCTCGGCCACGTCATCGCGTCCCACAAGATCGGGGTTCTTCTCCTCCATGATGCCCTTGACCTTTTCGATGGCCAGAGCAAAGAGATCCTTGAGCAGGACCACGTTGCCCGTTCTCGTTGCCAGCTTTGCGCCGTTGAGCGAGACGGTGCCGTAGGGCACGTGCACGAGCTGATCGTGCCAATCGTAGCCCATCAGCTCCACCACCTTGAACCACTGTGCAAAGTGCAGGCATTGCTGGGAGCTGGTCACGTAAATGGCCGTGTCGAATCCGTATTCCGCCTTGCGGTAGACCGCAGCCGCAATATCACGCGTGGGATAGAGCGTGGAGCCGTCGCGCTTGAGGATCAGGCAGGGAGGCATATTGTAGTCCGACAGATCCACGATGGATGCGCCGTCATCGATCTTGAGCAGTCCCGCGTCGCGCAGCTTTTGCACCTCTGCGGGCATCTTGTCGGTGTAGAAGCTCTCACCCTTGTAGGAATCGAAGGTGATACCGAGCTGGCGGTAGGTCTTTTCGTACTCCTCAAGGCTGATGGAGACGAACCAGCGCCAAAGCTCGAGATTCTCCTCGTCGCCCATCTCCAGCTTGTGGAATTCGGCACGCGATTCCTCGGCCAGGGCCTCGTCGGCAGGGATCCCCTTCTCGGGGTCGCCCTTGATGGCGTTGTTGATGCGGACGTAAAGCTCCACGAGCTTATCAATTCCGCCCTCGATCACGGCCTCGCGGCTTCCCCACTTGCGGTAGGCCACGATGAGCTTACCAAACTGCGTTCCCCAGTCACCGAGATAGTTGATGCCGTAGCAGCGGTAGCCCGCAAACTCGTGCAGCTTGCGCAGGGAGTGACCGATCACGGTCGTTCCGAGATGTCCGATGTGGAAGGGCTTTGCCACGTTGGGGGAGGAATAATCCAGAACCACCATTCTGCCCTGTCCCACGGAGGGAGCACCGTAGGCCTCCTTCTTCTCTAAGATCTCGGGAAGCACGGCAAGGGCCAGATAGTCCTTGGAAATGCGAATGTTGAGGTATCCGTTAACCGCCTCGGCACTTTCGATGCAGGCGTCGGTCAACGCCTCCGAGAGAGTTGCGGCGATCTGCACGGGCGAGCGGCGCAGGGTCTTGCTCAAACGGAAGCAAGGAAAGGCAAGATCGCCCATGCTCGCATCGGGCGGATATTCCAGAAGCCCGGCGATCTCCTCGGCCGTCAGTGCGGCGTCGGGTGCCACGGAAAGCACCTTTCCAAGGATCGCCTCGGCAATACGTTTCTTAATGGTCAGCATATATTATCCTTTCCAGAATGGTCTTCTATGATTATACTACAAATGCACGCGCGGTGCAAGTCTTTTTTTCGTTTTTTCGGGCAGCTCAGTTGGATTCGGTCATCATATCCCGCGCGGCCTGGCGTTGTGCCTCGGTGACCTCGATGCCGCCGAGAATACGCGCAAGCTCCTCTACGCATTCCTCACCCTCAAGACGTGTCACGCGCGTGTGCGCGCGGCCGTCCTTCTCCTCCTTGGAGATGCGGAAATGCGAATCGGCCAGGGACGCGATCTGTGCCGAGTGCGTGACGCAGAGCACCTGCGCCCCCTTGGCACTTGCCTTGAGCTTGATGCCGATCTTGCGCGAGGTCTTTCCCGAAACGCCGGTATCGATCTCGTCAAAGACGACGGTCTCGGCGCCGTCGCGGTCGTTGATGACCGAGCGAAGCGCCAGCATCATGCGCGAAAGCTCACCGCCCGAGGCAATGCGGATCATGGGAAGCAGAGGCTCGCCGGGGTTTGCGGAAAAGAGGAATTCCACGTCATCCGCTCCCTGCTCGGAAAGCTCGGCAGGATCCACGCGAACGGCAAAGCGCACCTTGGGCATATCCAGGAAGCGAAGTGCCTCGCTGACGCCGGAGCAGATCTGCTCGGCGGCGCTTCTCCGACGGGCGGAGAGTGCCTCGGCTCTTTCCTTGGCCTTTGCGAGAAGCCTTGCGGTCTCAGCTTCAAGAGCCTCGCGCGCCTCGTCCGAAAGCTCGAGCGAATCAAGCTCGGTCTGTGCGCGGTCGCGGAAGGCAAGGATCTCGGTGATGCTGCTGCCGTACTTGCGCTGGAGCTTGGAGATGCTCTCCAAACGTCCCTCAATGCGGTCGATGCGCGCGGTGGGATCGGAGGTGTCCTCCTCCATATACCCCAGCACCAGCTCGGCCACGTCCTCGATCTCGGAGCGTGCCGCGGCAAGACGCAGGGCAAGTGCGTCGGCATCCTCAACAAGGCCCGAAAGCGAATGCAACGCATTCTCGGAGCGAGCAAGAAGATCTCTTGCCGACCCCTTCTCCGCGCCGCGCAGAGCGCGGTGGATGAGGGTGGCCTGCTTGTTGATGCGCTCGGCGTAAAGCAGGCGGTCGCGCTCCTTCTCCAGAAGCTCCTCCTCGCCCTCCTTCAGCTTGTGCGAATCGATATCCGCGATCTGAAATTGCAGCATTTCGCGGCGGCGAAGCTTTTCGGATTCGTCGCCCGATACCTCAAGCAGCCGCTTCTCTGCCGCACGCCAATCGGCGTAGGCCTTGGCGTAGGCCTCCCTTTCGGCGTCGGGATGTCCGTAGGCATCCAGCAGCTCACGGTGCGTGCTTTTTTGCAAAAGGCGCTGGCTGTCGGCCTGCCCGTGAATGCTGATGAGCATCTGCGCAACGGTGCGCTGAACCCCTTGCGTCACGGCCTGACCGTTGATGCGGGTGCGCGATCTTCCGTCCGTCGAAAGCTCCCTCTGCAGCATCAGCGTGCCGTCCTCACAGGAAAAGCCCATCTCAAGAAGTCTTTGGCAGACCGCGGGGGAAAGCTCCTCAAAGAGCGCGCTCACTAAGGCGCGGGTCTCGCCCGTGCGGATCAGATCCTTGGGGATTCGGTTGCCGAGCAGAAGGTTGAGGCTGTCGAGAATGATGGATTTTCCCGCTCCCGTTTCACCGGTAAGCACCGAAAAGCCCTCGGTAAGCTCCAGATCCACCCGACTGATGACCGCGATGTTTTCGATGTGCAGTGAACGAAGCATAGCGTCAGATATTCTTGAGCAGATCGTGCAGACGGTCCGAGATAGTGCGCGCGGACTCCTCGTCGCGCGTGACGATCATGATGGTATCGTCGCCGGCCACGCAGCCCAGGATCTGCTGCAGGTTCATGCCGTCAATACCAACGGCCACGGCGTTGGCAAGACCGGGATAGGTCTTGAGCACGACCATATTGCAGGCATAATCCACGCTGATGATGGAATCGACCAGCGTTGCGCTGAAGCGCATACCCGAGCCTGCCTGCGAATGCTTGGGCAGAACGTAGCGGTAGGTTCCGCGTCCCGTGGTCATCTTGGCGATCTTGAGCTCACGAATATCGCGGGAGACCGTGGCCTGCGTCACGTCGTAGCCGTGCTCGCGCAGGCGGTCGATCAGCTCGTCTTGGGTCTCGATCTCGTAGCGGGAGATGAGCTCCAGCATTTTTTCCTGTCTGTTCTTTTTCATAATTCCGTTCTATTGCTTCCTTTCCAAAATGTAGAAATGGGAAATCTCACGCGGCTCAGTCCAGATTCATTTTCTGTCTGAGCTTTTTATAAAAGCCGCAGGGCTTGAGGCGGATCAGCTTGGTCTCAAGAGAGGACTTGGTGATCCTGACCGTCTGGTTGCGGTAAAGCTCAAAATTCATTTTGCCGTCCACCGTCAGATAGAGCATCTTTTCGCGCACGGAAATATTGCGCACCTCAAGGACGGACTTGTCCGAGAAGATCAGGGGACGGGCGATAAAGGAGTGCGGGCAGATGGGCGTGACGCAGAAGCATTCCACGCGCGGATCCACGATCGCGCCGCCTGCCGACATCGAATAGGCCGTTGATCCCGTAGGCGTGGCGATGATGAGACCGTCGGCACGATAAGTCGTGACCGGCGTTCCGCTCTCGGAAAGCTCCAGATCAATGATGCGCGAGACCGATCCGTTGGAGATCACGGCATCGTTGAGTGCGTAGCAGAAGGAGCGAAGCTCTCCGCCCTGCGCGCGAAGCTCCACGCGAAGCATTGAGCGCTTCTCCAGCTCGTAATCGCCCGTAAAGAGGCGGTGCAGCTGATCCAGCTCGCGCATTTCCAGCTCGGCCATGTAACCAAGCCGCCCCATATTGATCCCCAGAATGGGCGTGCCTCTTTGCGATGCGCGTCTTGCGGCCTCCAGAATGGTTCCGTCTCCCCCCATCACAATGAGGATATCCGCCTCGCTGTACAGCGTGTCCAGAGGGAGATAGGAAAACTCCTCGCGGTGCTTGTGCAGCCGTTCAAGCTTCTCTCGGTTGTAGGAGGCGATCAGAATACGGCAATCCTCCTCCAGGAGACGATCCGCGACGCGCGCGGCGGCCGAGGCCTTTTCGGGAATATTGAAGTTGGTGATCAGGGCGATCTTTAGCATAAGCGTCATGCTCCTTCCTGCAGAATCGGTCTCTCTGCTCGGTCCTTGTCTTTACGTCTGTGCCGTGCAGATCCTGCGGATCTGCGCCTCGCAAAGGGGCGTAACACCCTTGCGCGGTCTTGTCAGGCAAACCAAAAACTCGCGGTTGCCGTCTCCTCCCCGAATGGGCGAGGGGATCAGTCCCGTGGCACACAGACCGCACGCGGCGGCTGACTCCAGAACACGCTCCACCGCAAGGCGGTGCGCACGGGGATCCTTAACGACCCCTCCCTTCCCCAGCATCGATCTGCCCACCTCAAACTGAGGCTTGATCAGAACGACGGCGAAGGCGTCCTCCTTCATCCAAAGCGGAAAAAGGGGAACAAGATAGGTGGCGGAAATAAAGGAAACGTCCATGACGATCAGGTCGACGGGCTCTCCGCCAAGCTCGTCGAGGGTAAGCTCTCTGGCATTCTTTCGCTCGATCGAGCGCACGCGCGCGTCGGCACGGAGCGAGGGGGCAAGCTGGTCGCTCCCCGAATCCACCGCCGTGACCTGCCTCGCGCCGTTCTGCAAAAGGCAATCGGTAAAGCCTCCCGTGGACGCGCCAACGTCAAGGCAGACCGCCTCACGCACATCCAGGGAAAAGGCCGCAAGCGCTGCCTCAAGCTTCTGTCCTCCGCGACCAACGTAGCGAAGCGTGTCCAACAGCTCCACGGCGTGCTCCCCCTCGGGGATCTCCTGTGCGGGCTTTGTCACGGGATGACCGTCGATGCGCACGCTTCCCTGCTCGATCAGGATGCGCGCACGCTGACGGCTGTCTGCGTAGCCGTTACGGCTCAGATATAGATCTGCTCGCATAGGCACGCTTAGCGAATGCCGGGGATCAGGGAAAGCAGCAGCGCCGTTCCCACACCCGTCAGTGCTCCGAAGAAGACCTGAAGAGGCGTGTGCCCGATCAGCTCCTTGAAGTGCATCTCGATCTTATCGGGCGTATCCGAGAAAAGCTCCTCCAGGATCTGGTTGAGCGCTCGGGATTGCTTGCCTGTCTCCTGTCTTACCCCCATGGCGTCGATCATCACAACGATAGCCAAAAGGAACGCGATGGCAAAGAGCGGAGAAGCAAAGCCCTCGGTAACGGCAATCGCCGTGCAAAGTCCCATGACCGTGGCGCTGTGGGAGCTTGGCATTCCTCCCGTTCCAAAGATAAAGGCACGCAGGGAGAAGCTTTGGAGCTTGAAAACACCGGTAAAGATCTTAATGGTCTGTGCCAGGATCCAACCGCAAATAGCCGACAAAAGCCAATAATTGGTAAAAAGTGCTTTAAAGGTATACATATCCAGAGTGCTCTGTCCAAGCAGAGCCTTCCTTTCGGGAAAATTCAACTCAGGCCTTTCGCTTGACCAGCCACTCGGCAAGCGTGCAAAGGGCGTCCGAGCCGCGATGCCTACGCAGGGCGCGAACCGCCTCCTGCGTCAAGCGTTCAGCGTAAAAGCCTGCCTCCTCCACCGAGAAAAAGCGAAGGAAGGTGTTTTTCTTGTGCTTCTCGTCCCGTCCGACGAGCTTACCCATGGTGTCCGCGTCGCCCGTGCGGTCGAGAATATCGTCCACGATCTGGAAGGCCAGACCGATGTTTTCGGAATAAGTGATCACGTCCCGCATCCGCTCATCCGCAAAGGATACCCCTGCGGCAAGTGCGCCGAGCACGCAGGAGGCGGTGATCAGTGCGCCGGTTTTGAGCGAATGCAGCTTGAGCAGCTGATCTAAGGTAAGCTCCTTTTCCTCGCCCTCAAGATCCATCACCTGACCGCCGACCATACCGTAGCGTCCAACGTTACCGGCAAGATAGGCAACCGCCATGGCCGAGATCTCAGCTCCTGCCGCGGTATTGGAGGCCGCGATCTCAAACGCGCCCGTGAGGAGCGCGTCACCTGCGAGAACGGCCATCGCATCGCCAAACACCTTGTGATTTGAGGGCTTTCCGCGGCGCAGATCGTCATCGTCCATGCAGGGCAGATCGTCGTGGATCAGGGAATAGGTGTGGATCATCTCCACGGCACACGCAAAGGGCATAGCCGCCTCGTCCTCGCCGTCAAACAGACGGCAGAACTCCAGAACCAGCGTAGGACGTATCCGCTTTCCTCCCGCAAAAAGGCTGTATCGCTCGGCATTCAGCAGGGTCATCAGATCGGGATCCTCCGCATAAGAGCGGCGCAGGGCGTCCTCGGTCATTACCGCATCGCGGTGCAAAAGAAGCTCCAGGACCTCGTGCGTCATGCGTCGGCTCCTCCCGCGCGGAAATCCGTAAGCGTTACGCTCCCGTCATTCTGCAGGCGCAGGACCTTGACCGATTGCTCGGCCTTCTCCAGCATCTCCGAGCAGGAGCGCACCGTGGCGATCCCCTCCTCGTACAGGGCCAAGGATTCCTCAAGCCCCCTATCTCCGCTCTCCAGAGCGCGCACGATCTCCTCCAGGCGCTCCATCGAGGCTTCAAAGCCTTTGCTTTTCTTCGTCATGTCAATCCTTCTCCTTCTCTTCTCGTTCAAAAAGCTCTACGCCCTCGGCAACGGCTCTGACAAGGCCGTCCGAAAAGCGCACCGTAAACCGATCCCCGGGCAAAAGCGCTGACGCGGAGGAGCAGGTTCTGCCCTCCTGCTCAACGGCGGCATATCCGCGAGCGAGGACCGAAAGCGGGCTCAGAGCCTGCAAGCGGCCTGCCGCACGGGCAAGTGCCGTCCGACGGCGCTCCAGAAGCAGGGCGGCCCCACGCTCCATACGCTCCTCGCGGTCGGCCAGCTGCATCCGAAAGCGGTCAAGCAGCTGCTCGGGACGGCGAAGAACGGCAGCATTTGCCAGCGCCTCCAGCATCCGTCTCTCTTGGGAAAGACGTCCGCCAAGCAGGCTCTGCAGGCGCATTCCCTGCATCCAAAGGCTTTGCAGAAGCTCCCCCATATCGGGAACGGCCAGCTCAGCCGCCGCAGAGGGAGTCGGGGCGCGGCGGTCGGCCACAAAATCGCAAATGGTAAAATCGCTCTCGTGCCCCACCGCCGAGATCACGGGAATAGGACAGTCGGCAATGGCGCGGGCAAGCCCCTCGTCGTTAAAGGCCCAAAGATCCTCGGCAGAGCCTCCGCCGCGACCGATGATGATCACGTCCACAAGCTCGGATGCCGCAAAAAATTGAATTCCCAGCGTCAGCTGCTCGGGAGCTTCCGCTCCCTGCACGGCCGAGGGAAAGAGGATCATCTCGGCAAGGGGAAATCTTCTGCCCAGCACGTTTTGCAGATCATGCACCGCCGCTCCGCTCGGAGAGGTGATCACACCGATCCGCATGGGCATCGCGGGAAGCGGCTTTTTACGCGCCTCGTCAAACAGGCCCTCGGCCTCCAGTCGGCGCTTGAGCTGCTCGTAGCGCAGAGCCAACGCCCCTGCCCCATCGGGCTGAAGATCGTCCACGTAGAGCTGGTACTGCCCGGACGGGCCGTAGACCGAAACTCTGCCGTGCGCGATCACCTTCATGCCGTCCTCAGGACGAAAAGGCAGTCGCCCCGCATAGGTGCGGAACATGACCGAGCGCACCTGCCCCTCCTCATCCTTGAGGGTGAAATACAGATGCCCCGAGCGCGGAAGGCTGAGATTGGAGATCTCGCCCCGCACGAAAAGGTTGGAAAGAACGCGGTCGCCGTCCATCCACATTTTCAGATAATCGTTGAGCTGTGTTACCGAAAGCATTCCGTTTTGACGGTCCATGGCGTCCTCCCTTCCAAAGGCTCGCGACACGGGAGCTTTCCCGGAGCGTCGCGGCGTGCAAAGATCAAGTGTTTTTTTCGTATGCGGCTCGGCAAAGCAGAGCGATGCCCGCAGCGTTGTCCGCCGAAAAGGCAGGCTCGGCAAAATAGGTATTCCCCCGCGCCGAAAGACGGGCTTGCAGATAGCGATTGCTCATCACGCCGCCCGCATAGAGGATCGGAAGTCCGGGGTGAGCCAGGTCAAGAGCCTCGGTCATGCGCTCAAGCGTCTTTGCCAGGAAGGAAAAGACGAACGCACTGACCAGAGCGCGGTCTCCGCTCTCGCGCCAGAGCTTCTCGGCCAGATTCTGCAGACCCGAAAGATTGCAGCAGCCGTTCTTTACCGAAACGCGCGGAGAGGGCGGCTTTTGCGTCGCCGTGGCGGCGAGTGCCTCCATTTCCCTTCCGCAGGGAAAGGCAAGCCCCATCATCACGCCCACGCGGTCAATGGCCTGTCCTGCATTAAGGTCGGCCGTCTCTCCCACGAGGGAGACGTCAAGTCCGTTTTCCCTTGGCTGAACGAGAAGCACCTCGGTGGTCCCTCCCGAAACGTGAAAGGCGGCAAAGGGCGTTTGCCCTTCGAGCAGAGCCATCTGCCCTGCCGAATAGAGCGCCGCCGTGACGTGGCCGTCCTGATGCGAAAAGGGAAAGCTCGGAACGCCAAGCGTTGCCGAAATGCTCTCGGCGGCCGCCTTCCCTGCGAGGAAGCAGGGCATATACGAGCCCTCGGCCTGCCGAGGACGCGCGGAATAGCCAACCGCCAGGATACGCTTGTCCGCAAGATGCGCACGAAGCTCCGCCATCAGCTCGGGCAGATTTTTGACGTGGGCAAATACCGCGTCGCTCTGCCGAAGTCCGCACTCCCCGTCCTTAACGGGCAAAAGGCGCTTCAGATTGAGCAGGATCTCCCCCTCGCGCGAGCAAAGCGAAAGTGAGGTGGTGTAGTTACTGGTGTCGATCCCCAAAAAGCAATCCACGGTCATTCCGCCTTGGCCTCGATCTCGTTTTTAGCTCCGTTGAGCAGTCCGTTTACAAAGGCACGCATCTTTCCGTCGTCAAACTGCTTGACCAGCTCGATCGCCTCGTTGAGCGAAACGGCGTTCGGGATCTCGGGCATATAGAGCATCTCGTAGATGCAAAGACGGATCGCCGAGCGGGATACGGGAGAGATGCGCGAGGGCTTCCAGCCGTTAGAATGGCGGCTCATGATCCCATCCAGCTCCTCCAGATGCTCACGCACGCCGAAATAGACGGTGCGGATATAGTCGTTCTCACCCACCTCGCGGTTCTCCGTCGAGCGCGCGTAGATCTCCTCGGGCGAGCTTTCGGATTGAAACTCGGTCTCAAACAGCAGGCGGAAGGCCTCTTCTCTTGCCTCTTTTCTTGTCATCGTGATCTTCCTCTCTTCCTTCTCAGACCTGCATAAGCAGGCATGGAATTGCATAATAAACCATTATTTATTATACAACAAAACCGCGAAAAGTCAACACATAAACTGCATATTATTCAATATTTATTTTATATTTTCACTTTTTTGCCCCTTTTCCTGCATAAGGGAGCGAAATCTCCGATAAGATGAAGCAGAACTGCGCCGAAGGGAGGCTTTTTATGCATAAGCAATATACACCGTATTCGCTGTCCGTCCTGCCCGTTCTCCTGCTCTTACTCCCGCTCTGCCTGCTCGCCCTCCTTCCCCTCCACACGCCCGACGAGGATGCGCTCGGAAAGACGAACGCCGAGGAGCGCGTCATTCTGCTTGATCCCGGTCACGGAGGGGAGGATGCCGGAGCGATCGCCGCAAGCGGAGCTCTGGAAAAGGATCTCAACCTGCAGACCGCCCTTCTCCTGCGCGATCTTCTCGTTGCCATGGGACGGGAGGTCAGGCTCACGAGAAGCACCGACGTCCTGCTCTACGATCCGCAATCCGACTACGTCGGCCACAAAAAGGAGCAGGATCTGGCCACCCGTTTGCACATGGCACAAGAAACGCCCGACGCACTCTTCGTCAGCATTCACATGAACGCCTACCCGCAGTCCAAATACCGCGGGCTTCAGGTTTGGTTTTCTCCAAATGATCCTGCCTCCGCCCTATATGCCCTTGGCGTCCAGGAGAAGGTCCGCGAGCATCTCCAGCCCGAGAATACCCGACGGGTCAAAAAGGCCGACGGCGGGATCTAC
>JAFNVK010000019.1 GCA_017379815.1 Clostridia bacterium | reverse complement strand
GCGTAGAGCAGCTGCTCCAGCGTCAGGCATTCGCCGCTTTCCAGATAGATCGAGGAGCCCTCCACGCCAACGGCCTCCTCGTCCACGCAGATGCGCGTGTCGGGAGAGGCAAGAGAGAGCGCCGTCAGAGCGGTCATGATCTTGGTGGTGCTTGCCATGGGGAGGGGAAGGTCGGCCTGCTTTTCCCAAACGATGCGTCCGCTTTCGGCCTCCATCAGCACGGCGCTGAAGGCGGAGACGGCAGAGGGAGGGGCTTTTGCCTGTGCCTGCTCCTCTGCAGAAAAGGGGCTCTTATCCCGCAGGGTAAGGCCGCCGGAAAAGAGCGGCGGGAGGCGTAGCGCATTCCCGGAGGGCACTTTGAGGTCTGCGTCAGCACTCTGCGCACACCCACTGAGGGCGGCGCACAGGGAAAACGCGAGCAGAGCCGCGAGGCATACGCATAGGGGTGCCTTCCATCGTTGCATGGCTGATCCTCCGAATTGCTACAAGGGTTATCCCAGTGTATGATTCGGGGCAGGGGATTATGTCGGCGGAGCGAAAAAGGACTTGCACTTGCCCGTTTCGCGCCGTACAGATCAGTGCTTCTTGGCTTCCTTTGCGGCAGCCTTCTTGATGGCCTTCAGCTCCTGGCGGGTCAAGACGGGGGCAGGCTCCTCGGCGAGCTTCTTGGCGCACTCCGCCTCCATGCGGCGGATCTCCTGCTCGTCGGGGGTCTCCTCGGCTTCCTCCTTGTCCGCGTCTTTGACAAAGACCGACTTGATGCGTGCCAGAATGTCGGGTGCCTGCTCGAGAATGTCGGCGACCTGCTCGATCGGACCTGCCTTTTCGGGATTGAGCGGGAGCATTTCGGCCTTGCCGTCGGGGTAGACGGTCAAAAAGCCGATGGGAAGCACGGTTACGCCCGTACCGCCACCGCCGCCAAAGCTCTTGCGGCCCTCCTCACTCTTTGCCGGGAGATCCAGACCGCCCGAGGCAAAGCCCATGGAGACCTTGGAGATCGGGATGATCACGGTTCCGCTGGGGGTGTGGATGGGGTTGCCGACCACGGTGTTGGCATCGATGATGGTGCGGATCTGATCCAGAGAGCTGCTCAGGATGTTCTTGACAGAGGATTCGTATTCCATAATCTTCTTCCTTTCGGGTGGTGTATAGTTTGGGAATGTGTTTTTACAGAATGGGATCAAGGCTTTTCCGCCGTCTTGCTTTTTTCGCGCAGGATCGCCTTGCGCATGGCGGTTGCCTTCTCGCGCTGAAAGGCGAGCAGCATACGGACGCCGATCACAAGGGCGGTATAGAGACGGATCGAGCAGGTAAGATCAATGTCGGCGTGGCATTTGCCGCTGACAAAGTCGGGCTCGACGGTCATTGCCCCCTCACGGCGGTCAATGCGCAAAAGATGAGTGTCGATCCATTGGAGAAGGTAGGTGGCGCTTTGCAGGACCACGCCGTAGAGGATGGCGGTCTTGGCGGCGTCATCCGTGCCTACCCAAAGATGCAGGCGGCGCACACGCAGGCGGAGCTTTCCGCCCGTCTCGCGGTAGAGCAGCTGCAACAGGGCAAGGATCATCTCCAGCTTTTCCTTAAGATTGGGCGAGGGCTGATCATTTCTTTGCGTACGCTTCTGCTCGGCCCTTTTTGCGGCCTTTTCCCGGGCGCGCAGACGCTTTTTCTCGGCACGCTTTTCCGCGCGTCTTTGGCGACGGCGTTCACGGCGGAGCAAGGCCTCGGGATGCTCGAGATCCTTTGGGTCGGGAATTTCCTTTTCCGCATCCGAGAGAAGGGTAAAGGGGAGCCCGCAGACCGAAAGGGTCACGCGCAGAGCCTTCCCGGGACAGCGAATGCGCACGCGCGCATGTCCGAGAAGGAGCAAAAGCAGGAGAAGAAGCAGCAATCCGCCAAGCACCGTAAGCACGATGAGGAGAGGATGCATAGATCAAAGCTCCTTTTCGGTAAGGTTTTGTTCTTCCTGTGCGGAAACGCCGTTCTCGAAGATCAGATCCTGCTCCTCGGGATCGACGGGCTCGGTATAGTCGGCAGTAACGGTCGATTCAAATTGCTCGGCGCTCTCCGCGTTCTCCGCGGGGGCGTCCTCCTTTTCCTCGGCCTGCGCGGCGGCTACGCTGAGCGCCTCGGTCTCGGGCAGCTCATCCAGAGAGTTGATGCCGAAGACGCGCAGGAACTTGTCGGTGGTCACATAGAGCATGGGGCGTCCGGGAGCGTCAAGTCGTCCTGCGGCCTCGATCAGTCCCTTGTCGAGAAGCGAGCCCACGGCGTAGGAGCTGTCCACGCCGCGCACCAGCTCAATGAAGGAGCGGGTAACGGGCTGGTTGTAGGCGACCACGGCCAGAACCTCCATCGAGGATGCCGAAAGGTTTCCGCCGCGGCGGATACCGAGTGCCTCACGGACGTAGGGGGCGTAGGTCTCCTTGGTGGTAAACTGACAGGTGGTGGGGTAGAGGAGAAGCTGGATCCCGTGGTGGGTGTCCTCCTTCTGATAATGCTCGGCAAGCTCCTTGACCATGGTCTTGACGTCCTTTGCGCTGATCCCGAGGACCTCGGCGATCTTGTCGTAGCGCATGGGGTAGCCTGCGGCAAAGAGGATGGCCTCGATGGCCTGATAGATCTCCTGCGCGGTGGCAAGAGGCTCCAAGGGGGTTACGGCTTGCTTTTTATTCTGTTCCATAGCGGTATCGTTATCCTTTCTCGTCTTGTGCGTCAGGGCTGTTTCCCATCATCCTTGGGGAGCTCGCGAGCCTGCTTTGCCATGGTGCGTACGATCTCCTGCATATCCAGACCCAGATCGTCCATCAGATCCTCCTCCTCGGAGGAAAGCTGATCGTCCAGCATGGCGGAGAGCTTTTCCTCAGCCTCAAGGTCGGTGTCGTCCTCGGGGAGCGCCTCAAGCTCCTCGGCAAGCGTGAGCTGGGCGTCGGAGAGAAGGGCGGCCTCCTTGGCCAGTCGGCGCTCCTCGGCGCGCTTAGCGCGTGCCTCCTCGCGCAGACGCTTCTTCTCGGCGAGCTTCTGCTCGCGGATGATACGGCGCTGCTCGCGGTGCATTTCGGCCTTGGAGGAGAGCGGAATGGGCTCATCGTCATCGTAGACGGTTCTTTCCTTGGCCTCCTCGCCGCTGGGATCCTCGGGATTCTCGTTGACGATAAAGCGCGTGCCCGATCCGTGAACGGTCACGTAGGCGTCCTCCTCCTCGTCGATCAGGATCTTGCGCACCTTGATCAGCTCCAGAATGCCCAAAAAGATCGCGATAAGATCCGAGAGGGATGTGGCGTCCGAGAGAAGCTCCTTCATCGAGGGCTTCGGCTTCTTTGCCATATGGTGCAGGATGCCCACGATCTTGACGTCAACGGGGACGATGGGCTTGGCGATCATGGGAGCAAAGACCTGCTTTTCCGCCTTGGGGCGGCTTTCGTTTGCGGCAATGATGCGGCGAACGGCAAGGCAGAGATCGGTGACCTCCTGGTCGGCCACGTAGGTGACGTCCACGGTGATCTCGTCGGTGTCCTTGACCATGCGTCCGCTGAAGCGCTGGTAGAGCGGCGCCATCTTGGCCGAGGCCTGCTTGGCCTGCTGATAGCGCAAAAGGGCGTCGGCCAGCTCGGCACGGGGGTCCTTCTCGTCAGGCGTGAGGCGGGGCAAGAGCATTTTGCTCTTGATCAGCATCAGCTCGCTTGCCATGACGATAAACTCGCCGGCCAGCTCCATGTCCATGTCCTCCGCGGCGCGGATGTACGCTAAGTATTGGTCGCAGATGACCGCGATGGGAATGTCCTCAATATTTACTTTGTTCTTCTGGATCAAGGAGAGAAGCAGGTCCAGAGGGCCTTCAAATTGCTCGATCCGGTAGGTCAGCGTTTCCATGTGTGCGGAGAGGTCCTTTCACAAACGTTTTATGGGGAAGGGATCAAAGTCCCTTGGCAAAAAGGCGAAGAAAAAGCTCGGCGATGGGTCGCGAGATCAGATCGGTCAGCTTTTCGGCAACGAAGCCGAAGGGGGAAAAGTCAAAGGCATAGGAAAGCACGAGCAGAGTAACGAGTAGACCCATCATGATCTGCCGCTCGTATTTCATGATCCCGAAATAGGTGCGCTCGGGCAGGAAGACAAGAGCTATGCGCGAGCCGTCAAAGGGCGGAATGGGGATCAGATTGAAGACCATGTAAACGAAGTTGAGCAGGGCGCTCATGGAGAACAGCTGTGCGCACCAGAAGGCGAGCATCACGACGAACTCACTTTTTGCAGTGAAGTAGGCGTAGGAGTACCACGCAAGGCAAATGCCGTAAAGGGCTGCGCTGAGCGTGCCGGCGACGAGATTTGCCGCAGGACCTGCTGCGGCGGTGATCGCCATGCCTTTCTTGTGGTTCTTAAAATTGCGCGTGTTGACCGGCACGGGCTTGGCCCAGCCGAAGCCGAAGACCAGCATACAGAGAAAGCCCATAGGGTCAAGGTGTTTTAATGGGTTAAGCGTCAGCCGACCGAGATTGTAGGCGGTGCGGTCACCGCATTTGTAGGCCGCAAATCCGTGCGCCACCTCGTGGATCGAGAGGGCAAAAAGGATCACGGGCAGGGAAATCAGCAGGGAGATAACGGTGCTTTTGGGATCTCCGCTGCTCAGAAGGGAAAGCAGCATCGTTACGTTTTGGATCCTTTCTCGTTATTTTTCGGGAGTCGGTTCCGAGAGGGTCTTCGTCAAAGCTTGACGTCGGTGTATTGCGCGATCAGGCGCCAGAGGTCGGCTCTTCCTTCTCCCTTTTGGGAGGAATAGAAGAGGATCGGCGTGTCCGCGGGAATGTCGGGGTGATTGTGCAAAAGCTCGGTGGATTTTTTGCGCTCGGTAGCGTTGAGCTTGTCGGCCTTGGTGGCCACCACGATGAAGGGAAGCCCGGACTCGCGCAAAAAGCTCAGCATCATCTCGTCGTCGGCCGTCGGCCCGATGCGGCTGTCCACGAGCTGGATCACCAGGCGCAGACGGTCAAGGTTCGGGTTCTTGGTAAAGTAGCCGTCGGTCAGCGCGGACCACTGTGCCTTGTCTGCGGGATTGCGCTTGGCAAAGCCGTAGCCGGGCAGGTCCACGAGGAAGAGCTGCTTATCCACGTCGTAGAAGTTGATGGTGATGGTTTTTCCGGGAGAGGCGCTGACGCGGGCGAGGGATTTTCGCCCGAGCAGGGAATTGATCAGCGAGCTTTTGCCCACGTTGGAGCGTCCGGAAAAGGCGATCTGCACCATGGGGTCTGCCGGAAACTGGCGGATCTGTCCTGCGCTGATGCGCAGCTCGGTCCGATTGAGATTTAAGGACATAAGCCTACTCCTTTTTCGTTGGGTTTGGTCTCGGTCAGCTCTCCTCGCCGTGGCAGCGGATCTGTCCTACGGAGGAGGGCTTTCCCGAGGGAAGATGAAAATGCGGCTTTTCGGCAAGCGGTTGCTCAGCGGCTTTTTTCGCACACGCGTCGGTGCAAAGGGGAAGCAGAGCCTGCTCCAGGATCTCGCCGATGCTCTTGCAGGGGATCAGCTCGAGATTCTCGCGCGCCAGAGGATCAAGCTCCTCGAGGTCGCGCAGGTTTTCCATGGGCAGGAAGACCGTCTTGACGCCTGCGTTGTAGGCGGCCATGGTCTTTTCCTTCAATCCGCCGATGGGCAGGACCTTGCCGCGCAGGCTGATCTCACCCGTCATGGCCACGTCGCGGCGTACCGCACGGCCCGAGAGGGCGCTGACGAGCGCGGTGACCATCGTCACACCCGCGGAGGGACCGTCCTTCGGGATCGCCCCCTCGGGGAAGTGGATGTGAATATCCTTGGTCTTGTAGAAATCGGTGGGAATGCCGTACTGCTCGGCCACCGAGCGAACGTAGCTGACGGCGATCCTTGCGGACTCCTTCATCACGTCGCCAAGCGAACCCGTGGTCTCGATCTTGCCCGTTCCCTCAAGAACGGCAACCTCCACCTTGAGCAGGGTTCCGCCAAGCTCGGTATAGGCAAGGCCGTTGACGCAGCCGACCTCGTTCTCCTCGCCCGTCGTTTCGGGCAGGTACTTGCGCGCACCGAGATAGGCGGCAACGTCGGCCGTATCGATCACGGCGCGGCGAGAGCCCTCGGTGAGCAGCTCCTTTTCTGCCTTGCGGCAAAGGGAGGCGATGGCACGCTCCAGATGGCGGACGCCTGCCTCCTTGGTGTAGTAATCGATCAGCTCCAGAAGCGCACCGTCGGTGATCTTGAGGGTGCGGCGGCAGAGGCCGTGACGCTTGAGCTGCTTGGGCAGGAGATGCTCCTTGGCGATGGCCAGCTTCTCGCGCTTGGTGTAGATGCCAAGCTCAATGATCTCCATGCGGTCGAGCAGGGGACGGGGAATGCTCTCCAGCGAATTTGCCGTGGCGAGGAACATACAGCCCGAGAGGTCGAAGGGAAGCTCCACGAAGTGGTCGCGGAAGGTCTTGTTCTGCTCGGCGTCCAGCACCTCAAGCAGAGCAGAGGTCGGGTCTCCGTGCGTGTCGCGGGTCAGCTTGTCGATCTCGTCCAGAAGGATCAGAGGATTGCAAACGCCCGCCTGAATGACGGCGTTGATGATGCGTCCGGGCATTGCGCCGATATAGGTCTTGCGGTGGCCGCGGATGTCGGCCTCGTCGCGGATGCCGCCGAGAGAGACCCGTACGTACTTGCGGTTCATGGCACGGGCGATAGAGGCGGCAATCGAGGTCTTGCCCACGCCGGGAGGGCCGACGAGGCAGATGATCTGATGGCGCAGCTCGGGATTGAACTGCTTTGCGGCGATGTATTCGGTGATGCGCTCCTTGACCTTCTCCAGACCGAAGTGGTCAACGTCCAGTACCTTTTGCACGGTGGAGAAGCTGACGCGGTCCTTGGTGGTCTTTCCCCAAGGAATATCAAGGCAGGTGTCGAGATAGTTGGAGAGAACGGTGGCCTCGGCCGAGCCGAAGGGGGTCTTTGAAAGGCGGTCGGTCTCCTTGCGCAGCTTGGCGGCAACCTCTGCGGGAAGGTCTGCTTGGTCGATGCGGGCGCGGAATTCCTCCACGTCGCCTCCTTCACCAAGCTCCTCCTGGATCACCTTGATCTGCTCGCGCAGGTAGTATTCCTTTTGATTGCGGTTCATTCTCGCGTTCACGCGGCGGCGGATGAGGGCCTCCTCGCGCAGGATCTCGATCTCCTCGCGCAGGATCTCCAGCAGGATCTCGGCTCTCTGCAAAGGATCGAAGCACTCGAGCACGGCCTGCTTGTCGCGCGGACGGACGAGGGCGTTGGCGGCGATAAAATCGGCCAGCGCACCGGGATCGCGGAAGGCACGCGCGGTCTTCATCAGCTCCTCGGTGTTTGCGGGGAGGAACTGCAGGCTGGCCTCCAGCGCCTTGCGCATTTCGGCGATCGCGGCCTCGCCGCGGATGCCGCCGTTGTCGGGCAGATAGATGCGCTTGCGAATGAGGTCGGCCTCGATATAGGCACCCTGATCGGCGTAGCGGATCACCGTTGCGCGGGAAAGTCCCTCGGCGATGATGCGGGTCTGTCCCTCGGGGGTGCGGAGCATCTGCTTGATGCGGGCGACCGTGCCGACCGAGTAGAAGGGATAGGGGGCCTTTGGATCTGCCTCCTCGGCAAGCTCGGAGAAGGCAACGAGAAAGATCAGGGCGTTTCCGTCGGCCGCTACCTTTGCCGCGGCGGCAAAGGCCTCCTCGTCGGCCTCAAAGTTGAAGTTGGCCGCAGGGAAGGGTACGGTTGCGCTGAGCGCGATGACGGGGAGCGTGAGCTGATCTGCTTTTTCGATATAAGAGGGCATGCTGAATCCTTTCCAAAAACGGGGGTATAAGTACCGATTGTAATTGTTTACCCTATATTATAACATACTTTTTATAGGATTTCTATACTTTTTTGAAAAAAACTCTGCAAATCCGCAAAAAAACGTCTGCCTCTCTCGCGAAAAAAACCGATCTTTTTACATCCTTCGCTTTACTTGCAGGCGCATTTGTGGTATACTGATCCGGGAGCCTTCTTCCGTGCGAAGCGGGCGATGCATTCTTCCGAAAAAAGCCTTCCAAAAGGGGAAGAATCGCACGGCGAAGGCTTGACGGCGAGGCGCAGATGTGCTATAATGTTTCCAAAAGAGGAAGGAGGCGAGGACGGTGAAGTATACTCCCTTTCAGCTCAAAAGTGAATACCGCCCCACGGGCGACCAGCCCGAGGCGATCGATCGGCTGACCGAGGGGCTTCTCGCGGGGGAGCGGATGCAGACCCTGCTCGGCGTGACCGGATCGGGCAAGACCTTTACCATGGCCAACGTGATCGCGCGCATGAACCGCCCGACCCTGATCCTTGAGCCGAACAAAACGCTGGCGGCACAGGTCTGCACCGAGATGCGGGAGTTCTTTCCCGACGCGGCGGTGGAGTTTTTCGTCTCCTACTACGATTATTACCAGCCCGAGGCCTACATTCCGGGCAAGGATATGTATATCGAAAAGGATGCTCTGGTCAACGATGAGATCGACCGTCTGCGCCACAGCGCAACGAGTGCGCTTTTTGAACGGCGTGACGTGATCATCGTGGCCTCGGTCTCCTGCATCTATTCGCTGGGTGACCCCGGAGAATATCAGGGGCTGGTTCTGGCGATCCGCCCGGGCTCGCAGATGAGCCGAGACATCTTTATCCGCAAGCTCGTGGCCAACAGCTACAACCGCAACGATCTGGTCCTGGAGCGCGACAGCTTCCGCGTAAACGGCGACACGGTGGAGATCATTCCCGCAAACATGAATGACAGCGCCCTGCGTGTGGAATTCTTCGGGGACGAGATCGACCGCATCTCGGAGATCAACATCGTCACGGGAGAATTGAAGCGCCGCCTGACCTACGCGGCCATTTATCCCGCCACGCACTACGCCGTTTCGGACGAGAAGCGTGAGGCTGCGCTTTTGCAGATCGAGCGCGAAATGGTCGAGCGTGTGGCCGAATTTGAGGCCGAAAACAAGCTGATCGAGGCGCAACGCATCCGCGAGCGCGTCAAATACGATCTGGAAATGCTCCGCGAGATCGGCTTTTGCTCGGGCGTGGAGAATTATTCCCGCGTTCTGTCGGGCCGCCCTGCGGGATCAACGCCCTTTACGCTCCTGGATTATTTCCCGGAGGATTATATTCTCTTCGTGGACGAGTCTCACGTCACGCTGCCGCAGGTGCGCGGCATGAGCGGCGGAGACACCGCACGCAAAAAGAATCTGGTGGACTACGGCTTCCGCTTGCCCTCCGCCTACGATAACCGGCCGCTCTACTTTGAGGAGTTCGAGCAGAGCATCCACCAGGCGGTCTTCGTCAGCGCAACGCCGGGAGACTACGAGAACGAGCATTCCACGCGCGTGGTCGAGCAGCTGATCCGTCCCACGGGACTTCTCGATCCCGCCATCGAGGTGCGCCCGATCGAGGGTCAGGTGGATGATCTGATGGGCGAGATCCGCATACGTGCCGCCAAAAACGAACGCGTGCTGGTCACCACGCTCACGAAAAAGATGGCCGAGGATCTGACCGAATATCTCGAGGAAAACGGCATACGTGTGCGCTATATCCACTTCAACGTGGATACGCTTGAGCGTATGGAGATCCTGCGCGACCTGCGCCTTGGCGCGTTTGACGTATTGGTCGGCATCAACCTTTTGCGCGAGGGCTTGGATATTCCCGAGGTCTCGCTTGTGGCCATTCTCGACGCCGATAAGGAAGGCTTCTTGCGCGCGGAGCGCTCACTGATCCAGACCATTGGCCGTGCGGCGCGCAACGCCGAGGGCAGGGTCATCATGTACGCCGACGAGATCACGCGCTCCATGCGCGGTGCGATCCGCGAAACCGAGCGACGCCGCTCACTGCAGGACGCCTACAACAAGGCGCACGGCATTACGCCGAGGACCGTGGTCAAGAGCGTGCGCGACGTCATCGAGATCGGCGCCAAGGAGGATCAGTCGGGCGGGGGCGGAAAGCGCAAAAGGAGCGACGCCCGTACCGAGCGCCGCCTGACCGCCACCGAGCGCGAGAAGCTGATCGCCGAGCTGACGCAGGAGATGAAGGACGCGGCAAGACGTCTGGAATTCGAGCAGGCCGCCTTCCTGCGTGACGAGATCCGCAAGCTGCGCGAGGGCAAGGTCGATCGCGCACGCAAGCATTGAATTTCGACCGACGTATCGCATTTTTCGAAGAAACGATAGAACAAACAGGAGTTTTTTATGCCCAATCAGATCTCACTCCGCGGTGTGCGGGTGCATAATCTAAAAAACGTTGACGTGGATATTCCGCGCGACAAGCTGGTCGTTCTGACCGGCCTTTCGGGCTCGGGCAAGTCCTCGCTCGCCTTTGATACGCTCTACGCCGAGGGGCATCGCCGCTTCGTGGAGTCGCTTTCCTCCTACGCCCGTATGTTCCTGGGACAGCTGGACAAGCCGGATCTGGACTCGGTGGAGGGGCTTTCTCCCGCGATCGCCATCGACCAGAAGACCACCTCCAAGAATCCGCGCTCCACGGTGGGCACGGTCACGGAGATCTACGACTATCTGCGTCTGCTTTATGCACGCATCGGCGTTCCGCACTGCCCAGTCTGCGGCAAGGAGATCCGTCAGCAGACCACCGACCAGATCATCGACCGCATTCTCGAGCTTCCCGAGGGGGAGCGCTTTATGGTGCTGGCGCCCGTGGTGCGCGCCAAGAAGGGCACGCACGAGAAGGTTCTGGAGAGTGCCAGAAAGAGCGGCTACGTCCGCGTGCGCGTTGACGGAAGCCTCTACGATCTCTCCGAGGAGATCCGCCTGGATAAGAATTTGAAGCACACGGTCGAGATCGTGGTGGACCGTTTGGTGATGCGCGAGGGCATCGAGACCCGCCTTTCAGACTCGGTCGAGAACGCGCTCCACGCCGCCGAGGGGCACCTTTTGATCGTGACCGTTCCCCGTGAGG
>JAFNVK010000148.1 GCA_017379815.1 Clostridia bacterium | reverse complement strand
GCATAGAAAAAGGAAGTGCTATGTTCGCACTTCCTTCCGAGGGTAGCAATCCTTTTTGTTGGGGAGTTTTGGGGGAGCTCGAGGGGACTTTTCCAAAAGTCCCCTCGAATAAATTACGCCTTAATCTCCCATCAAAGCCCCATTTTCTTTTGGTAGGCGGAGAAGGCGGAGTCGGCGATGCCGGCGCGCTTGATCTTGCGAGAGGTGTTCTTCGGGAACTCCTCGTCGCGGATCACGAAGGTCTCGATGCGCTTGTAGGACTGCACGATGCCGTTGACCTCGGAGAGCGCTTTTTTCAGCTCGGTCTCCAGCTGGTCGCGGGTGTAGTCCGCACCAAAATCCTCTACCATGCGGTCAAGGTCGGGACGGATAATGGCCACGATGTCATAATCCTTCTTTTTGGGGTTCATGTAGCCAACGACCACGGATTCGGCCACGTAGGGCGTGCGGCCAAGGTAGGTCTCCAGCTCCTCGGGGAAGATGTTCTTGCCGTTGGAGGTCACGATCACGTTCTTTTTGCGTCCCGTGATGAAGAGGAAGCCGTCTTTGTCGAGGTAACCGAGGTCACCCGTGTAGAACCAGCCGTCGCGAATGACCTCGGCGGTCATTTCGGGCTGCTTGTAGTAGCCAAGCATAATGTTGTCGCCCTTGTAGCGGATCTCGCCCGTGCCGTCGCCCTGCACGTCGTAGACGTCCAGGAGCGCGTTGGGGGTAGCCATGCCCGCAGAGCCGTCGTTGTAGAAGGTGTCGCGGTTGAGGGCGGCCAGAGGCGCGCACTCGGTAAGTCCATAGCCCTGGTAGGCGGCGATGCCCAGATCGCGCAGACCCTGCATGATCTTGGGGTCAACGGCCGCGCCGCCCGAGATCATGATGCGCAGCTTTCCGCCAAAGCTCTTGTGGATCTGGGCAAAGACGCGTCTTTTTGCGGCCAGACGAAGCTTGGCGCTCGGAATGGCGTTGGTCATCTTGATGGCGGCCTTCACCTTGCCCTCCATTCCCTGCTTGCGGATGTTCGCCCAGACCTTGTTATACATGGTCTCCAGCAGCAGCGGCACGCACAGGATCATGGTGGGGTGCACCTCCTGCATATTGCGCGTGATGTGGCGGAGTCCCTCGGAGAAGGCAACGGTGCTTCCGCGGTAGACCTGGCAGAGGAAGCCGCAGGTGCATTCGTAGGCGTGGTGAATGGGAAGGACGGAAAGGAAGACGTCCTTGTCGTCGATATAGAGCATCTGGCACATCTCGGAGAGATTGAAGCAGATGTTGCGGTGCGAAAGCATAACGCCCTTGGAGACGCCCGTCGTGCCCGAGGTAAAGAGCAGAGAGCTCATGGCGTTGGGATCGATCTCGGCGTCAAGATAGGTGCGGTCGCCCTCCTCGATCAGCTTCTTGCCCTGCTCGATCAGCGCGGGCAGAGAGGAGAAGGGAAGGCGTGCCACGCCCTCGTCCAGCGCCTCCACCTTGGCAGAGAGCTTTTCGGAGTAGAGAATGGCCGCGGCCTCGGATTCGCGCGCGATGTTGGCGATCTCCTCGGCGGGGATCTCTTTATCTACGGGAACGACAACGCCCACGCCGCAGATCACGGCCATGTAGGAGCGTACCCAGTCGTAGCCGTTCTCGCCCGACACGATGACGCGCTTGCCCTTCAGGCCGCGTGCGCAAAGCGCCGTGCCCAGAGCGTCCACCTCCTCGGCGTATTGGCGGAAGGAATAGCTCTTGTATTCGCCCCCCTCCTTTTGCATAAAGAGGGTCTTTTCGCCGTAGGTCTCGGCGCTGGCGTGATACATTTGCTTCAGATTTTCATACACGATCGTGGGATAGTTGCGGTAGCTTCCCATGGATGCACCACCTTTCTTTGCACTCAATTTTTCTATTTGCGGTTTTGAAAACTATATTTCCGAGAACATTATACCATATCCGTTGTAAAAATGCAACAGCTTCGGCAAAAAAAGACAAAAAAGGTTTTCGTCACTCCCGATCCACCCGCACCACGGCAAAGAAGGAGGGATCGATGCGGCTGACCAGGTCGGCCACGCGCTCCTTGATCTCGTCCTCGGAGAGGGAAAGCTCAAAAGGAACGGCCACGTCAAAGATGAGGTTGCTGTGCGTGCTTCCGCGCACCATGCGAAAATCGTGCATCCGCACGTCGGGGTGAAGCTCGGGCAAAAGCTCGGCCACGCGCTCGCGCAGAAGATTGATCTCCTCGTCGTCGGTCACGATGGGGTCCATATGAATGGTGGCCTCAATGCCGCATTCCCGACGCAGGCGCTGCTCGATGGTATCGATCATGTCGTGCGAGAGAAAGACGTCCTTTTTGCCGTCCACCTCGATGTGCAAAGCCGCGATGATGTGCCCCGGGCCGTAGTTATGCACCATAAGATCGTGAATGCCAAGCGCCTCGGGGTATTCGGCAACCACGGCGTGAATGGTGGCCACCGTCTCCTCGGAGGGGGCTTCGCCGAGAATGGAGTTTTTGGTCTCGTTGAGGATCTTGATGCCGGCAACCAGAATGAGGATCGCCACGATCACACCCATGTATGCATCCAGATTGACCGAAAGAGAGGGAAAGAGCAGAAGCACCAGCGTGGTCAAGAGGACCGCGGAGGTGGAGAGAACGTCCGAGAGGCTGTCGGCGGCGGTCGCGCGCATCACCGAGGAGTCGATGCGGGATGCCAGGCGGCGGTTAAAGAGGCAGAGCCAGAGCTTGACGAGAATGGAGAGGCCAAGCACCGCAACGGCCACCCAGCTCCGCTCGGGAAGCTCGGGCGAGAGGATCTTTCGGATCGACTCGCGCAAGAGCTCAAGGCCGATCAAAAGGATCAGGAAGGAGACGATCATAGAGGCCACGTATTCGATCCGCGCGTGCCCAAAGGGATGCTCGCGGTCGGCGGGCTTTGCCGAGATGCGGAAGGAGATCAAGGAGACGATCTGCGCGCCCGCGTCGGAGAGATTGTTCACGGCGTCGGCCACGATCGAGACCGATCCCGAGAGCGTTCCCACGAGGAATTTGGAAAGGAAGAGAAGGAGATTGAGCAAAATTCCCGTGATGCTGGCCAGCATTCCGTAGCGGCGGCGCACCTGCGGGTCACGCACGTTGTCAGCGTCCTTCACAAAGCGGCGAAGCAAAAGCTCGGTCATGCCGTCTCTCCTTTCTCGGCTGCGGGGGAAGGGGCTTTTCCCGTAATGTCGCGGATCCAGACGCCCTTTTTCACCAGAACAAAGCCGATCACGCACTTGATCACGTCCACGAATTGGCAGATGGCGTAGATGGGCAGAATGGGAAGCGAGGTCAGGCGGACCAGCGCCAGGGCAAGCAGGATATTCACGCACCAGACGTAGCCCGAATCAAAGAGGAAGGTGAGCAGGGTCTTGCCTCCCGAGCGCAGGGTAAAGTAGGCGGCGTTCAGGAAGGCGTGCAGGGGAGCGGCCAGTGCGATCACCAGCGTGAGCTGTGCGGCCATGCCGCGTACCTCGTCGGTCGTCTTATAGAGCAGGGGGAAGTAGGGGGCAAGGCAGGCCACGAGAATGCCCGAGGCAATTCCCGTCAGGAGCGAGAAGAAGATCATTTTTTCGGCGGCGTCCAGAGCCTCCTCACGCTCGCCCGCGCCGAGGCGCTGTCCGATCAGAATGGAGATCGCGCTTCCGATGGCGAGAAAGACCACCGAGCAGATATTGAACACGGTGTTGGTGATGTTCATGGCCGAGACCACGGCAAGCCCTCTTTGGGAGTAGCATTGCAAAAGCGTGGCCATTCCTGCGGCCCAGAGGCCCTCGTTGAGCATCAGGGGTGCACCCGTGCGCAGAATGCTTTTCACGAGCGGGCGGGGGACGTAAAGGGAGCGGTACGCGCCCTTGATAAAGGAATATTCCCGTTTGTGCAGATGCGTCCAGAGGATAAGCGAGCCGCACTCCACGAAGCGGGAGATCACGGTGGCCAGTGCCGCGCCGCGCACGCCGAGGGCGGGAAGGCCGAGCTTGCCGAAGATGAGGACGTAGTTGAGCGAGAGGTTGACCAGAACGCCTGCCGCGCCGGCGAGCATCGGGGGGAGCGATCGGCTGGTCTCGCGCAGGGAGGAGGCGTAGATCTGGGTAACGGTATAGGGCAGGAGGCCGACGAGCATCAGGGCCATATATTGCTTGGCGTAGTGCAGGGTCAATTCCAGGTCACCCGTCTCACTTCCGCTATGCAGATAGAGGCGGATGAGGGGCTCACCCGCGCAGAGGAAGGCGGCCATAGCGAGGGCGAAGAGGACGAGCGTCATGTACCATTTGAAGCGGAAGGCGTGGCGGAGGCCGTCGAGGTCGCCTTTTCCGAAGAATTGCGCGCTGAAAAGCCCTGCACCCGAGACAGCGCCGAAGATGCAGAGATTAAAGACGAGGAAGAGCTGGTTAACGATCGAGACGCCGGACATTTGCTCAGTACCGAGCCGACCGACCATGACGTTATCCAGGAGGTTGATGAAGTTGGAGATGCCGTTCTGGATCATGATGGGGATCGAGACGGCGAGGAGCACGCGGTAGAAATCCTTCGTGCCGATGAGCTTTTTGAGATGCATAAAAGAGATGCTCCTTAGGGAGAGAAATGTCAAAATGAATGATGAATGTTGCCTCGCGCGTGAGCGCGCTCGCCGCACGAAACGGCTACGTACCGCGCGTTAGCGCGTTTGCAGCCCCCACGCCAGTGGGCGCAGGTGGAGGGCGCGTAGCCCTCCTCGCGCGTCGCAACGCGCGAAACAACTCCTCGGCCGTTTTCTTTTTGCCAAGCTTTTTCTTTTGGGCCTACATGGGCAAAAGAAAAAGCGGGAGTAGGAGCGTTGAAACGCAATCGATCAGTTGTTTATGGGTGAAACTTATACTAGCCTCCCTCCGAGAGGGAGGGGGACCGCGATAGCGGTGGAAGGAGCCTGCGCGACTTTGGAATTTGTGCTTGCTTTATTCTGCACGCACTCTCCTTCAGTCTCGCATTCGCTCGACAGCTCCCTCCCGGAGGGAGCCTAAAGCAAACTACGCCCAAAGGCAACAGCCATCTCGCCTTTCAGCCCCCTTAGCCACTTTTCTCTTTGACACCGCGGGCGCAAAGAGAAAAGTTACCAAAAGAGAAACGCCGAGGTTGTTTCGCCGTCTGCGGACGGCGAGGAGGGCT
>JAFNVK010000147.1 GCA_017379815.1 Clostridia bacterium | reverse complement strand
GATCTGGTCGTGGATCACGGACGCTACATGTTCAATAATGCCGCAGGCAACAATCTCTACGACTGGAACAATCTGCCCTACGTGGATCTGAGTGCCAAGTGGTGGAGCCAGGAGGCGGTCAGCGAGTTCTCCACTCCCGGCGGCAAGCTCTTTACCATGCTCGGCGACATCAGCTACATGAGCGTTGGCTCTGCCTTCTGTATGTTCTTCAACAAGGCTCTCGTTGGAGACGTGGAGGAGCTTGCTTCTCCCTACGAGCACGTGTATAACAAGACCTGGACCTTCGACGTCTTTGAGGAGTACGTGACCACGCTTTACTCCAACATGGACGGCGGCGACGGCACGAAGGACATTGCTTCCGACGTCTTCGGCTACGGCACCTGCCACTGGAGAGGTCCCGTGCAGCTGCTGTATTCCACGGGTGCACGCGTGCTGGAATGGAAGAACGACGACTGGAAGCTCATGCTGGATACCGACACCGCCAACGAGGCCGTGTTCGATATGCGCGACCTGCTCTTCAATTCGGGTGCGGCTACCCTGATCATGGAGGTCCCCTACAACAACCTCAAGGATGCCTTCGTGGCTCAGCGCGTGGCCTTCATGGACGGCCAGGTAAACGAGGCAGGCTACTTTGCCGGCTCGGATACCAGTTACGGCGTTCTGCCCTGGCCCAAGTACAACAAGCGCGTCAAGGCGTTCTACTCCGCCGTTGACGCCGGCACCAGCCTGTTTGGCGTAATGCGCAACACCTCTGCCGAGAATGCCGAGCGCATTTCCATCATCGTTGAGGCTATGGCCTATGCAGGACACAAGGAGGTTCTGCCCCTGTATTTCGACACCATTCTCTCCTACCAGTATCTCAAGGATGAGGATTCCATCGAGATGCTGCACATCATCCACGAGAATCTGGTGCTCGACTTTGGCTATTTCTATTCCCAGGCCTGTGACGTGTTCCGCCTGACGATCATTCAGCCCGACGCCGGATCTCTCTCCCATGAGGTGGATGAGATCGAGGAGACCACCCGCGAGGATCTGTGGGCCAAGTGGAACATTCTGGACGAGGAAGGCGACTTGGTAGAGTAACGGCGATCTCCCTCCCAAAACGCATTTTACAAAAGCACCCCTTGACAAAAGGGGTGCTTTTTTGGTATAATGAAGGTATCAATAAAAAAAGGAGAAACCAACGTGAAAAAGCTGATTTTAAGAGCCTTTTTGCTTCTGCTTACGCTGCTCATGGTCATTCCCTTGGCGTCATGTCAGGAAACGCCCGCGCCGCAGGAGACCGATCCTGTGACCGACCCGGATACCGATCCGACGGGAAGCGATCCCGAGACCGATCCCGAGACCGACCCCCAGGAAGGCCCTGATCTGCCGGAGAAGAACTATGGCAATCGGGAATTCCTTATGGTCATACGCACCGACAGCCGCATGCTGGGCGAGCTTTATGTGGATACGTTGAGCAGCACGGCCACCTCGGTGGAGCGTGCCGTCTATCAGCGTCTTTCCGACGTTTCCACGGCCTATGGCGTAGTCTTTGGCGTGCGCAAGGTCGATACCTCTACAAAGGACGTTTCCTCCAACGTCAAGTCCGGTCAGGACGTTTACGACCTGATTGTGGATTCCGCACGCACCTCCTTTACCAATGCGGCGGCAGGCTACTACTACGATTGGAATAATCTGCCCTACGTGAATCTTTCGGCTGATTGGTGGAGCCAGGAGGCGCATGCCGAGTTTGCCACGCCCGGTGGAAAGCTCTTTGTGGCGATCGGTGACATCAGCTACATGAGCGTGGGGTCCGCGCACGCTCTTTGGTTCAACAAGGCTATGGTCGGGGATGTTGACGGCCTTGCTTCTCCTTACGATCTCGTCCGCGAGAACAAGTGGCTCTTTGACACCTTTGAGGAGTACGTGCTGACGCTGGATGCCAACTTGGATGGCGACGGCACGGGCGATATTGCTACCGACACCTTTGGTTACAGCGGCTACGGTTGGGGCGTAGGCATTCAGATGCTCTACTCCACGGGCTGCAAGATCCTGGAATGGAAGAACGACGATTGGACCTTCCCGGTAAAGAAGGATACCGCAAACGAGGCACTCTTTGATCTGCGCGATCTGGTCTACAACAGCGGTTCGGCGATCCTCAGCTCACACGGCGGAGGCAAGACTGCATTTGGAGAGCAGCGCGTTGCCTTCATCGACGGTGAGGTGCACGACGCGATGGGCTTTGCGGGTCTGGATCTGAATTACGGTATTCTGCCTTTCCCCAAGTATCGCAAGAATGTCCGGGAATATTACACCGTTGTGGACGGAGGCACCAACCTCTTTGGCGTGATGCGCAACACCTCTGATGCGAATGCCGAGCGTATTTCGGTTGTGCTGGAGGCAATGGCCTGGGAGGGACACGACAAGGTTCTCCCGCTCTATTATGATACAGTTCTGTCCTATCAGGCACTCAAGGATGAGGATTCCATCGAGATGCTGCACATCATTCACGACAGTCTGATCTGGGATCTGGGCTATTACTATTCCAAGGCCTGCAACGTCTTCCACGATTGCGTTACCAATCCGGAGACCGGCTCTCTCTCGAAGGCGGTCGAGGAGCTGGAGGAGTCCACCAGAACGCAGCTCTACGAGAAGTGGAACGCGCTTGACCTCGAGGAAGAGGAATAAAGAACCAACGCATCCGATTTTACCGAAAAGCACCCCTTGACAAAAGGGGTGCTTTCTTGGTATAATGAAGGTATCAATAAAATAAGGAGAAACCAACGTGAAAAAGCTGATTTTAAGAGCCTTTTTGCTTCTGCTTGCGCTGCTCATGGTCATTCCCTTTGCGGGATGTCAGGAAACGCCCGCGCCGCAGGAGACCGATCCTGTGACCGACCCTGCGACCGATCCCGAGGGAACCGACCCCGAGACCGATCCGGGAGCGGAGGATGGCCCAGATCTTCCCGTTAAGAATTACGGCGGAGATGAATTTACGATCCTGATGCGTGCGCTTGAGGAGTACACCGAGGATATCTACGTCGAGTCCATCGGCGCCAATTCCACCTCGCTTGAGCGTGCCGTTTACCAGCGCCTCAAGGATCTGGCCTACTACTACAATCTGATCATCGACCCTGTGATCAAGGAGCGCCCGAGAGACGAGGTCCCCGCGGCGGCAAAGTCGGGCACTGACGGTTACGATCTGGTCATTGAGCATGCGGGCTTTACGCTTTCCTGCGCCGCAAGCGGGTACTATTACGACTGGAACGATCTGCCCTACGTGGATCTTGAGGCCGATTGGTGGAACGCGCAGGCGGCCGAAACGATGACCACGCCGGGCGGCAAGCTTTACACGATGGTTGGCGACATCAGCTACATGAGCGTGGGTGCATCCATTTGTATGTTCTTCAACAAGGGGCTCCTGAATGACGTGGAGGATCTGGAATCCCCCTACGATCTGGTCCGCTCGAAAGAATGGCTCTTTGACAAGTTTGAGGAGTACGTCATCACGATGGACGCCAACATGGACGGTGACGGCACGGGAACGCTTGAGACCGACTCCTTTGGCTACGGCACGGGCTGGTGGGCAGGTCCCTCGCAGCTGCTGCACTCCACGGGTTACCGCACCATCGCCTGGAAGAATGACGATTGGAAGTTCCCGCTGGACAACGATACCACGAGCAACGCCGTGTTCGATATGCGCGAGCTGCTCTGGACCAGCGGTGCCTGCTATGCCGTTGATACCCAGGAGTTTGATGCCTTGATCAAGCCCTTCACCGAGGGCCGCCTTGCCTTTACGGACGGCCGCGTGGCGCACGCGCGCAAGTTTGCCGGCGAGGATCTCTCCTACGGTGTCCTGCCCTGGCCCAAATACAACAAGAAGGTCAAAGAATACTACGCCACCGTAGACGGCGGCACCAACCTCTTCTCGGTCATGCGCAACACCACGGCGGAGAATGCCGAGCGCATCTCCATCGTTCTGGAGTTTTTGGCCTACGAGGGCTATGACAAGGTCGTTCCGCTCTACTACGAGACGGTTCTTTCCTACCAGTATCTCAAGGACGAGGACTCCATCGAGATGCTGCAGATCATTCACGACAACTGCGTCTTTGATCTTGGTTATTTCTATTCGCCGGTTTCTTCGCTTGTGCATGAGACCGTCATGGATCCCACGGGTCCCTCTCTTTCCACCGCGCTTGGCGAGATCGAGGAGGCGGCACGCGAGGAGCTGTATAACACCTGGAACCAGCTGGATGTCGGCGAAGCAGAGGAGTAACCCCCCTCGCCGTTTGGGAACGCACCCCTTGACAAAAGGGGTGCGTTTGTTTATAATGGAGATATCCATAAAAAAGGAGAAATCAACGTGAAAAGGCTGATCTTAAGAGCTTTTTTGCTCCTGCTGGCGTGTCTCATGGTCATTCCCCTTGCGGGATGTCAGGAAACGCCCGCGGCCCAGGAGACAAATCCGGTGACCGACCCTGCGGGAAGTGATCCCGAGACCGATCCGACCGAGACCGATCCCGGAGAAGAGGAGGGCCCCATCCTTCCCGTGAAGAATTACAACAACGATGCATTCGTGATTCTCACCCGCGAGCAGACCGAGCATCTGGAGACCCTCTGGGTCGAGAGCGTCACGGAAAACTCCTCCTCTCTGCACCGCGCGGTCTATCAGCGTCTGCGCAACATCGGCTACGAGTATGGCATCGCCTTTGAGGCCAAGATCGCGAGCCCCTCGTACCTCGTTTCCACCAACGTCAAGGCGGGACAGGACGTCTTTGATCTGGTCTCCGACCATGGAAACGCACAGGTCTCCAACGCCATCAAGGGCTATTATTACGACTGGAACGATCTGCCCTACGTGGATCTTTCGGCCGACTGGTGG
>JAFNVK010000146.1 GCA_017379815.1 Clostridia bacterium | reverse complement strand
TTTCAAAGTGAATATTATGTTCCCCGACGGAAATTTTCAATACTACCATAACACCTTGCAATATAATTGCATCAGCAAAGCCTTTCATTTTTGCAGAGTGCATCAATATGATCGCGTGTTAGAAGAACTGAAAAAAGCAAGATACCATGCGGAAGAAATGACAAAAATAAATCACCAAAAGACAATAAAGTTCACAGCTCCGCTATTTTCACTTATCGAAGAAGAGCATCCCGTTACAGATTCCGATATAACCGATGTTGATGATTTCATTCGCTGTTTGAATAACAACCGTTGCTTTGATCCTATCAGGGAAAAAGAGGATTTTAAATCTTTGATGGCATTATAACCCAATTTCTGCTCGCGCGAAGCTTCGCATTTGTGTACAAAAAGCAGTGCTTGTCAGGAAAAGAAGACAGACTTTCGGGACGCACAAATCAAAGGCTCCCTTGTGTAAAGGGAGCTGTCACCGAAGGTGACTGAGGGATTGTTTTACAATGTAATTTTACTTATTACAATCCCTTCGTCACGCTAACGCGTGCCACCTCCCTTTGCACAAGGGAGGCTCATTACCGCCCGATAGTACAACTAAAAGGTGTAACACACTATACCTTGCAGGGCAAGGCGTGTGAAAAGGAGTACGAACAAAAAATGCTCGTACTCCTTTTGCTTTTCGGCAGGTAAAATCTGCTTTATGGCAGGTACCCCTTGCGAAACCTCCTTATGGGAAGCCTCGCAACGGCTCGGTTCATTTTCTTACTCGTTTCCGCTCTCGTCGGTGGGGGCGGACTCGGCTGCGGGCTCTGCCGCGGGGGCAGGAGCCTTTTGCTTTTGCAGCATCTGCTTGACGTAGCCAAAGCAGCCCACAGCACCAAGCAGAAGGCTGATGGCAAGGTCACCAAAATAGGCGGGAACGTCGGGCAGGAAGAGGTAGGCGCAGCTGACCGATTCAAAGAAGGTCAGCGTAAAGTCGATCTCTCCGTTGGCGAACCACTCCTGATGGGCGAGGTAAACGTCGTTGGAAAGGCAGAGGTACCAGGCGATCACCAGCACAACGACGGCGACGATGATGGAGATCACGACGCCGCGAACGCTCTCGCGCTTGGCAAAAAAGGAATAGCCCTTGATGGCGCAGATCACGCAAACGAGGCCGCTGATCGCCGCCAGAAAACCGACCTGGTAGAGGACGTAGTAAAGCGCGCCTCCGACAAGGGCGAACAGGAATGCGCCAACGATGCCGAACAGAACGTTCTCCTTCGGCTTTTCGGGTGCGTCCTGGGTGTAAACGTGCAGATGCTCTTGGTTCATGGGAATACCCTCCTTAAAGATGAAAAATAGAGTGACGTGGTGTTTTTTTGGTATGCCTTAGTGCTTGGCCAAGGAATACACGGCGGAGATATGCTTCTCCTCGAAGGTGATCTCGCAGCACTGCTTGCGCGCGCCGGGACCCACCAGAAGGCGGAAATGCTCGTTGTCGATCCACTGTGCGTCAAGCTCCTCGGGCATTCTTCTCGTCAGGAGAGAGAGTGCGCAGGTATCCTCGCATGTCTCGGAGGAGGCCAGAACGCGCAGATAGGTCAGTCCCCTTGCCGTTTTGGAGGCTCCGCAGGATACGGTCACCGCGTTGTCTCCGTTGGGGGAGGGGAAGCGTTGCTCGTCCATTTCGCTTTTGATCTCGCTACTGACGCGGTAGGCGGCGAGCGCTCCGGCGGCGGTCACGGCGGCTCCTGCGGCAAGACCCAGGAGGGCGCCCAGTACAACGTGCTTTTTCATGTGTCGTGCTTTCCTTTCACGGTATTGCTATGGCATTTTGGAGCAGGCCGATCGCTCGGCAGGTCTCCTGCCTTCATTATAGCATACTTTTTTGCACTTTGCAATATGTTTTTTGCGTTTGCTTTTCGGAGCTCGATTCGTTTTTCTGATAGCTTCATCGCAATACCTCCTTGCTTTGTTGATTGCATTATAGCAGAGCAAGGCAAGGAACACCACCGCTTCAAGCTTACAATTTTGCAACAAAACTTTACAAAAGCCAAAATTTTGATTTACCGCCCCGTTTTCGGGCAGAGGACAGCCCCCCCGGAGAAGGGGGGCTTTCAATGAAACGCGGACGGACGTCAGTCGGTTTGAACCAGGGGAAGGACGGAAAACGCGCCTGCCGTGGCCACCGAGATCGCATTCTCGCCCGAGCCGACCGTGTACTGCGCGCCGCTGTGGGTCGCGTCCGCAAAGTTGACCGTCACGCTCGTGGGCACCGTGGGGTGCTTGAAGCGGTCCTTCTCCTTGACGGTAAGGACGAAGGAGGCGTCGGGGGAGAGGGTCAGCTCGCACTCTCCCTCGAAATTCTCGATCTCCAAAGCGTTAAAGCTGAGTACGGTGGCATAAATATCGTTGCGGGAGTTATAGAGCTTCAGCTCTCCCACCTTCTCGGCCGAGAAGCAGAGGTCGGCAAAAACGCTGCCCACCTCGCCGGAGCGAACCGAGCTTGCGGCAACATCGACCTTGGCGTAGGAGGAGCTGACGCCGAGATTTTGCACCGTGCCGTTTGCACGGAGGAAGAACTCGCGCATCTGCTCGGGAACGTCCTCGTCGTTCTGCCCCGAGATGCGCACCTCGTCGGCGCTGTCGATGCGTGCGGTCACCTTGCCGCTGTTCGTGATGACGGTGAGCTCGTCCAGGGTGTTTTCAAAGGTGGAGACGTCCACGTCCACCGAGGCGGCCTCCACGGTCAGGGTGATGTCCATGCCGTCCTGCTCGGGGAGGTAGACGGTGATGTCCTTTTGCAGATCTCCGTAGTCAAAATTGCCCGAGGCGGAGTAGCGCACGTAGAGCACGTCACCGTAATCCGAGGCGTTAAAGTAGCGCCAATGCAGGCGGAGGGTGTCGTCGAGCGCACGGTTGGCGGTCTCCTCGATCTTCACGGTGCTTTCCTTGTGGGTTTTGACCGTTACGCTGCCGTAGATCCACCAGATGCTGAGGGAATCGACCTTGCCGTCAAATTCGGCGTTGCCCACCGTATACTTTTCGGCATTCGGGTAGGTGGTGGGCACCTTGTCCGAAAGGGCGTCGAACAGTCCGCAGCCCGAGAGGAGGCTGAGCGAGCAGAGAAGCCAGGCAAGCAGAAGGGCAGAACACCGTTTTTTCATGGGGATTCCTCCTAAAATACACATATTCGCAAGGGAACGGTTGAGGGATCGCGAGCCGATCGCGCGCCCC
>JAFNVK010000145.1 GCA_017379815.1 Clostridia bacterium | reverse complement strand
GAATTATTTCACATTTTGCCACAAGGCAAAATATTTCACGAAAAGCGAATGGCTTGCCATTCGCCACGATTTGCGCAACTCCGCAGAAGGAAATCTGATGGAAGGCGCAAATACGGGTTCAGAGCCCTTGATGATGCTTCCTCGCCCCTTGATCTGCAAAAAGAAACGCGCCTCGGATACAGTCGATATCCGAGGCGCACTGCTTTAATTGTAAGGATTATAGGTTTCGGGATTATCCAAAATATCCTTCATCAGGTTGAATACGTCGATATTCTTGATGGTGAAGGGCGAGCCGTAATAGCTGAATTTCGCATAATCCGGAGTCGTGATGCCATAGGTGAAGAGTCCGACCTTGGCTCTCGTGTGGTTCGTTGAGCTCCAGTCGTAGTAGACCGTTTTCCCGCCCTCGCCAACGAAATTCTTGGTGTAAGAGTCAGCCTTCGAGCCAACCGTAAGACCTCCCGTTTCGTGGTCGGCAGTGATCAGAATGGCCGTGTCGGTGCGGTCTCCCATCCACTTGAGAATGACCTCAACGGTATTGTTCAGGCTGTTGACGCTGTGGGCCATGTTGGCAAAATCGTTGTTGTGCGAATACTTATCGATGTAGGCCTGCTCCAGGATCAGAACGAAGCCCTCCTGGTTTCGGGAAAGCATCTTGAGCGCATAGTAGGCAGCGTCCTCAAGCTGAACGTCAGCACTCGTGCCGGCCATATCCAACTGCCAGTAGGACATCTCCTTGCGTGCGGCGCGGTCGATCTTATCAAACGTGTCGAGATAGTAGTAGCCCTGCGCCTCGATGGTGGAAAGCGAGCCGGTGCAAATGGAATCCGTATTGCCGCCAAGAAGATCAACACCGGAGATGACCTGCGTATTGAAGATCTCCTGAGAGCTGTTGCGGTTCTTGGAATGTGCCGAGAAGGCAGAGGGGGTTGCGCCAAGGAGCGAATCGGTGGTCAGAACGCCGGTCGCCTTGCCAAGGGACTTGGCATAGTCCAGAATGGTCTGCACGTCATTTCCCTTGTGATCCTTACCGAGGTAGCTGTTGACGGTAAGATAACCCGTAGCCAGAGCCGTTCCGCCTGCGGCAGAATCGGTCAGAACCGGGCCGTAGCCGTTTGCGTTCACCGAATCCGTGTTGACCGTGACGAAATCCCAATTGGTAAAGCCATAATCCTTGCCGTAGGCAAGCTCACCTGCGGCGATGTGATCCAACCCCATACCGTCACCGATGATGAGGATCAGATTCTTGATCTTCTGGGGCTCGGGGTCTGTTTCGGGTTCTGTTTCGGGGTCTGTTTCTGGGTCTGTCGCAGGATCAGTCGCAGGATCGGTCGCAGGATCGGTCGCAGGATCGGTCGCAGGATCGGTCACGAAAGAGGGATCCGTTTCTGCGGGATTGGGAACTGCGGGCGTCTGGCAGGCGCACAGAGAAAACAAGAGCGCCAGCGTCAAAAGAAGCAGCGAAAGACGAAATGCGGTTTTTTTCATGGGGTTCTCCTTTTCGTTGTTATTAAAACATTAATCGATCGACTTATCAATGGCAAAGCGCGTGATCTTGCGGGAGGTGTTCTTGGGGAATTCCTCGGCGCGGAGCTTGACCTTGCCCACGTGCTTGTAGGATACGTTCTTTTCGTTGATCTTCTTGATGGCGCCCTCAAAGTAGGTCTGCGCATCGGTGATACCATGACGCTCAAGCGCCTCGGCGTCGGGATAGATCTCGGCAACGATCACTTCCTTGCTCGGATCGCTCTTGCTCTCTCCTGCGTAAACGACTACCTCGCCCACGCCGTAAACGCCCTGGATGTCGGTTTCGATCTCCTCGGGGTAAACGTTTTTGCCGTTGGAGAAGATGATGAGGTTCTTGAGACGTCCCGTGATGTAGATCCACTGGTCGTCGCCCTCCATCTCCACCTTGCCGTAGTCGCCGGTGCGGAAATAGCCGTCCTCGGTGAAGACCTCGCGGGTGGCCTCCTCGTTTTTGTAGTAGCCCATCATCACGTTGGGACCCTTATAGGAGATCTCGCCCTCGCCGTTCTCGTCGGGATCCAGGATCTTGACATGTCCGCCAATGATCGGCAGACCGACAGATCCCTTCTTGCGGTACTCGTTACGGTTGCAGGAGATGAGCGGCGCGCACTCGGTGATGCCGTAGCCGTTGAGAATGACCACGCCCATGCCCTCGAAGAAATCAATGATCTCCTGGTTGAGGGCAGCGCCTCCGCAGATGATCATCTGCAGCTTGCCGCCAAAGTTGGAAAGAACCGACTTAAAGAGCGTTGCGCGCAGGTCGATGCCGACCTTGAGCAGTGCGCCCGAGACCTTCATCATCTTCTTGAGCAGACCAAGCTTGCCCTGCTTCTCGGCGGTGGCAAGAATGCGCTTGTAGAAGGTCTCGACGAACAGAGGAACCAGCACCAGGTGCGTGGGCTGATACTCCTTGAGCTCGTTCATGATATAGCGCAGGCCGCCCGAAATATAGATCTCACAGCCCTGGGCGTAGTGACCGACAAAGTTGACGGTGGAGCCGAAGGTGTGGTGCGGGGGCAGGACGCACATGGTCTTGGGGGTGATGTCAAAGTTATACATTCCCTGCTCCATGTCCGAGCAGATGTTGGCGACCGAAAGCATAACGCCCTTTCCCTTGCCCGTCGTGCCCGAGGTGAACACGATAGAGGAAAGCTTATCGGGATCGATCTCGTAATCGTAATAGGAGTTATCCCCTGCCGCAAATTTTTCGGCGCCGCGCGCGCGGACGTCGGCAAGGCTCTGTGCATAGTCGGCAGTGGAATCGCCAAACTCCACAAAGCTTTGAAGCGAAGGAACGCTCTCCTTGATCTCGGTGATCTTTGCCTCGGCGACCTTGGAGAAGACCACGAAGGGCGTCTCGGCCGTGTTGAGGATGGAGGCAATATCGGCGGCGGGAAGCTCCTTGTCGATCGGAACGGTGATCGCGCCCATGGCCATCAGGGCGAAATAGGAGAAGACCCACTCGGGCGAGGCCTCACCGATGAGGGCAACCTTTTGGTCGCACATGCCCATGGAGATAAACTCGGTAGCCAGATCGCGGACGTATTCCTTGCCCTCGCGGTAGGTATAGTGGGAGGGCTGCTTGTCGGAGGGGCGCTTGCGGTAGCTGATGGCGTAGCGGTCGGGATAGCGCTCGGCCACGTTCTCCACCATCTCGCGGAAATGCTTGAAGTGGGTCGTTTCGTACAGAGGATAGTTCTTTTTTCTGTTCTTAAAAGCCATACTTCCATTCTCCTGTATATTCAAAAAAATCTATACCGATATTATACCTTATTTCGGCAGACTTGTCAAGAAAATATTGTCAGTCCTGCAAACGAAGGTCTCCTGATCCCTCATCGGTGGGCGTGTCTTCTTTTTCGTACAGGTGGCCCTGGTAGGAGCTTCTTTGGTAAAGGAGCTTGTCGATATCGTTGATGACGGTGGTCTTTTTGCGGCTCCACAGGGGGGCCAGAAGCTCCTCGGCCATGCCGTCGCCCGTCAGCCGTCCGATCACGGTGTCGGGGGGCAAAAGCTCCAGTGCGTCGGCCACCGTACGGATGTAGTCCTCGCGCTCCATGGGGTGGTATTCCCCGCTCTCCCAAAGCGTCGCCAGGGGCGTGCCTCGCAAAACGTGCAAAAGATGCAGCTTGACCTCGTCGGGATGCAGAGCGGCTACGTCGCGCACCGTTCGGAGCATCTCCTCGCGTCCCTCTCCGGGAAGCCCCAGGATCAGATGCACGCCGATGCGGAGCTTGCCCTTCCCTACCTTCCGCAGAGCCGAAAAGCCCTCGCAGAATGCGGCAAAGGTGTGCCCTCGGTTGATGCGTCTTGCCGTTTCGTCACTTGAGGATTGCAGGCCAAGCTCCACCGTCAGGACCGTTTGCTCGGCCAATTCCCCGAGCAGCGCAAGCACCTCCTCGGGCAGGCAGTCGGCACGCGTGGCGATATTCAGTCCAACGATCCCCTCCTCACGAAGTGCCTCTCCGTACAGGCGGCGCAGGACGTCGGCCGGTGCATACGTATTGGTGTGCGCCTGGAAATACGCGATGCATCGGGAGGTATCCCATTTTTTGGAGAGGATCTCCTTTTGCACGCGGATCTGCTCCTTGATCGAAAGCGTGGGGCGCGGTGCAAAATCGCCGCTCCCGCGATCCGAACAATAGATGCAGCCTCCCCTGCCGCACCGTCCGTCGACGTTCGGGCAGGTCAATCCTGCATCCAGGGGAAGCTTTGCGCACTTTCCGCCAAAGGTCTCTCGCAGATAGTAATCGTAGGTATAATACCGCTTGTTGCTGTCGCTGTGCGGAAACGGATTGCTTTGTGCCTGCGTCATAGGCTTCTCCCTTCTTGTCTTTCGCTAAAAAAGAGGAGGACCTTGCGGTTGCCCTGCGGTTCTCCTCCTTCAAATTCAATTCTATACGCTTACGCGCTCTTTCCGTCGGCCAGGATCTGCTCGGCGGCGGCGATACGCACGCAAAGCGTGAGGACGTTCATGGCCTCCTTAAGGCTCTCCTCGTCCGGGAAGGTGGGCGCGATGCGGATGTTGCTGTCGTGCGGATCCTGCTTGTAGGGGTAGGTCGCGCCAACGTCGGTCAGCTTGACGCCTGCCTCCTTGCACAGCTGATAGGTGCGCTTTGCACAGCCCTCCTTGACGAACAGGCTGACGAAATATCCGCCCAGCGGACGCGTCCAACGGGCAATTCCGCTCTCACCGAGATCGCGCTCCAGCGTATCCAGAACGATCTCAAACTTGGGACGGATCAGGTCAGCCAGCACCATCATGTGCTTGTGAATGTTCTCGGCCGAGCCGAAGTAGCGCACGTGGCGAAGCTGATTGATCTTGTCAAAGCCGATGGTCTGCGCGCCGATGATGGGCATGATCTGCGCCAGATTCTCCTTGGAGGCGGCCATGATGGCAACGCCAGAGCCCGGGAAGGAGATCTTGGACGTGGAGGCAAAATAGAATACGCGGTTGCCGTTGCCGTATCTCTCGCAGGCCTCAAAAATGTCGGCCAGCTCGTCGCGGCGGTCGGGATACAGATCGTGCACGGCGTAGGCGTTGTCCCAGAAGATGCGGAAATCCTTGGCCGCGGTCTTCATCGCGCCAAAGCGGCGAACGGTCTCGTCGGAATAGGTAATGCCGTCGGGATTGGAGTACTTCGGGCAGCACCAGATGCCCTTGACCGCAGGATCGGAGGCGGCAATTCGCTCGACCTCGTCCATATCGGGTCCCGTTGCGGTCATTTCCACGGGGAGCATTTTGATCCCAAGCGACTCACAGATGGCAAAATGGCGGTCGTATCCCGGTGCGGGACAGATAAACTTGATCTCCTCCTCGCGGCACCAGGGGCGCTCGCTGTCGCAAACGCCGTAAAGCATAGCGCGCGCAACGGCATCGTACATCAAATTCAAGGAGGAGTTTCCTCCGATAAAGAGCTCATCCTCGCGAATGCCCAAAAGATCCGAGAACATCTTCTTTGCTCCCTTGATACCGTCCAGCAAGCCGTAGTTGCGGCAATCAAAGCCGTCTATCGTACGGCAGTCACTGGAGGAGCTGATGCAATCCAGCATTCCCTGCAAAAGATCGAGCTGCTTGGCTCCCGGCTTTCCGCGCGAAAGATCCAGGGCAAGCTTCTTATTCTGATAAGCGGCATACTGCTCGCGCAGCTCGGCAAGAAGGGCCGAAAGCTCTGCGCGCGTCATGCTTGAGAAATCCATTCTGCGATTCTCCTTACGTTGGCACATTTTTCCGTCATACGGACGTTATACAGTATAGCACACTTCTTCCCTCTTTGCAAGAGGTTTTTGCAATATTTTTTCTTCAAAAATGCAATTTTATTCGTTTTTTTCGGTGTTCTGCCAGAAATCCGTCACAATTTCTGCAAGTTCCGACGGATTTCCTGCATATTGGAGGTGACTCCAATGATCGGGCAGAAGTGAGGTGCGAAGAGCGTCGCCGTAGCGGTCGTCGATCAGGACCACCACGCCGCAATCATCCTCCCGACGGATCACCCGTCCCGCCGCCTGCAGAACGCGGTTCATGCCGGGGTAGACGTAGGCGTAGTCAAAGCCTCGCTCGCGCGTGGTATCGTAATATTCCTTGAGGATGTTGCGCTCGTTGGAGATCCCGGGCATTCCCGTGCCCACGATGACCGTGCCGATCAGGCGTCTTCCCGGCAGGTCCACGCCCTCGGAGAAGGAGCCGCCCAGCACGCAAAAGCCGATGCGCAGCTTGTCATCCTCGCGGAAGGACTCCAGAAAATGCTCCTTCTCGCTCTGGCTCATGCCGCGGCTCTGCACCACCGTCTCTACCTTGGGATAGCGCTCGGCAAAGCGGCGAAGCACCTCCTCCATATAGCGGTAGGAGGGGAAATAGACCATGTAGTTCCCTGCCTTGGCCGAAACCGTGGCCGCGATCAGCGAGCAGATCCTCTTATAGGATTTTTCGCGATCCTCAAAGCGGGTGCTGACCGAGGTGACGGCAACGGGACAGAAGTTCTCCCGCTTGAAGGGAGAGGGCAAGGAAATGCGGACCGCACCCTTCCCGCCTCCCAGAATGTCGGCGAAATAATCCTGCGGCGTGAGCGTTGCAGAAAAGAGAACCGAGGCGTGCGCACGCGACAGGCAAGCGTCCAGCACGCGGGAGGGATCGAGGCAGATCTGCCTTACGGTCCTTTTCTCTCCCTCCACCTCAACAAAGGTCAAGAAGGAGGAATCGTAATATTCGGCCACCGTTTCGTAGTGGCGAAGAGCGGTGGCAAGGCAATCCAGGCGCGGCGCAAGATCGCCGCCCTGCCCAAGATACAGTGCCCGCTCAATCGCACCGCGTACGCGGTTGACCTGCTTGGAGAGCTGCTCCATGGGAGCTTTGGAGAGGTAATACCCCCGCTCCAGACCGCGCTCGTCCTTGAACAGATTGTCGCGGCAAAGTCTGCGCAGGCCGTGCATCTCCACGGCAAGCCCCTCAAGGCTCTTGCGCAGGGGGTCCTCCTCCGGCAAAAGCCGCCAGACGCGCACAAGCTCCTCGTTCTCCAGCGTAGCGGAGTACATCGCGCAAGCGCGGTCGCCAAGGTTGTGTGCCTCGTCGATCAGAAATGCGTAGCGTCCAAGATCCTCGGCGTCTCCGTCGAAGAAGCGGCGAAGGTAAACGTGCGGATCAAAGACGTAGTTATAGTCACAGATCACCACGTCGCAAAGCTCGGCCAGCATGAGCTGAAGCTCGTAGGGGCAAATGCGCATCTTCTGCGCCAGCTGCAGGACCGTTGTGCGCGGAAAGCCGTTTTGGCCGTCAAAGGCAAGCCGCACGGCCTCCTCGGCGCGGTCAAAAAAGCCCTGCGCAAAGGGACAGTCCACGGGATTGCAATGGCCGGAGATGCCTGCGGGGTCTTTTTT
Source organism: Clostridia bacterium (assembly GCA_017379815.1). Taxonomy (GTDB): domain Bacteria; phylum Bacillota; class Clostridia; order Oscillospirales; family CAG-272; genus UMGS1865. Next base: position 5,528 of record JAFNVK010000145.1, on the reverse strand, counting down.
TGCCTCCTCGTTGCGGCAGAGCTGCTCGCGCGAGGTAAGCACCACGGTGCGCAGGCGCGCTCCCGCGCGGAAGATCTGCTCGGCAGCGCGGTAGGCCTCACGCCGTGTGGAGGCCTTTGCCGTCAGATAAAAGATCTTTTCGCAAGCGCCGCTTCCCATGGCTCTGACGGCAGGATAAAGCGTGGAGAGCGTCTTGCCGATTCCCGTAGGCGCTTCGGCAAAAAGGCGCTTCCCTGCCCGAATGTCGCGGTAGCACTCGCGGATCAGGATCTCCTGCCCCTCCCGAAGCTCAGGATAGGGGAATTTGGCGTAGCGTGCTGATGGAAGCCGTACAAGCGCGCGATCACGCAGGATCTCAGCGCGCCAGGAAATGCGGGAGAGCAGGCCGAGATAAAACTCCCGAAGCTCTCCTGCCGAGAGCAGCTGATCCATCTCGCGCAGCTCCTCGGTCTCCACGTTGAAATAGGTCAGGCGCAGACGGATCTCGGAAAGCCCTCTCTCCCGGCAAAGGAAGTAGGCGTAGCACTTCAGCTGCGCGTCATGTCCTTCGAGCGGCGGCATACGGAAGGCACGCGGCGCCACCGTCTTGATCTCCTCAACGAGACAGGGCTCGCCGGCCAGTACGCCGTCGGCGCGTCCGCTCACCTCGTAGCAGATGCCCTCAAAAAGCGTCGTATTGGTGAGGGAGACCTCGGCGCGGTAAAGCGCACCGCGCTCGGCCTGCAGGCGCTGATGGATGCGCGTGCCGAGAAGCGCACGCCAAAGGGAGGAGCGCTTGCCCGTTCCCTTGCCTGCGCGAAGATCCAGATCTCCCGCACGCAAAGCAAGCTCGCAAAGCTCTCCGACCGACAAAACAACGGCACTTCGCCCTTCATCGTAACGCATGGCTTCTCCTCCCTTCCTTCTTTGGTCTTTATCTGTATTATTATAGCATAAAAAATCGGAATTGGATATAGGAAATTCTTTATTTTTTTGAAAAATACGAAAAAGATGCCAATTTGCTCTTGCAATCCGAGCAATTTCGGGTATAATAGTATTTGTGGAATTATGGGCTTTTGGGAGATTCCTCCCAAGGGCCAAAACAAATCAAGCAACAGGAGAAGCAAAATGAGCAAAACACTGGAAAAGCTGCAAAAGTTCGACGGCGTCAAGGGACCCGTCCTCACTATCGTTATGGACGGCGTGGGACTTGCTCCCGACACCGTTTCCAACGCCGTTAAGGGCGCCTACACCCCCAACCTCGACCGTTTGATGGCATCCTATCCCACGGTCAGCCTCAAGGCACACGGCACCGCCGTTGGTCTTCCCTCCGACGACGACATGGGCAACAGCGAGGTTGGACACAACGCACTTGGCGCAGGCCAGGTCTTTGCGCAGGGCGCAAAGCTGGTCTCCAACTCCATCGAAAGCGGCAAGATGTTTGCCTCCGCCACCTGGCAGGAGCTGGTCGCAAACGTAAAGGCCAACGCCTCTACCCTGCACTTCCTCGGCCTCTTTTCCGACGGTAACGTGCACTCCCACATCGACCACCTCAAGGCCATGCTGATGCAGGCAAAGGCCGAGGGCGTTTCCCGCGTGCGCGTGCACATCCTTCTGGACGGCCGTGACGTTGGCGAGACCTCCGCGCTTGACTATATCCTCCCCTTTGAGGCCTTCCTCGCAGAGCTGCGCGACGAGAGCTTTGACGTCTGCATCGCATCGGGCGGCGGACGCATGACCATCACCATGGACCGCTACGAGGCCAACTGGGCAATGGTCGAGGCAGGCTGGAAGACGCACGTGCTTGGCGAGGGCAGACAGTTTGCTTCCGCCGAGGAGGCCGTTGTGACCTACCGCGAGGAGCTGAAGGTCATCGACCAGGATCTCCCCGCCTTCGTGATCGCCGAGAACGGCAAGCCTGTGGGCACGGTTGAGGACGGCGACAGCGTGATCTTCTTCAACTTCCGCGGCGACCGCTCCATCGAGATCTCCAAGACCTTTGACGCTCCTGCGGGCGCCTTTGACAAGTTTGACCGCGTGCGCGTGCCGAAGGTGGTCTACGCCGGTATGCTGGAGTACGACGGCGACCTGCATATCCCTGCAAAGTATCTGGTCTCTCCCCCCGAGATCACCAATACCATGAGCGAATACATGGCCAACACCGGCATTCCCGTTCTCGCCATCTCCGAGACCCAGAAATACGGACACGTGACCTACTTCTGGAACGGCAACAAGTCCGGCAAGTTTGACGAGGAGCTGGAGACCTATATCGAGATCCCCTCCGACGTCGTTCCCTTTGAGCAGCGCCCCTGGATGAAGTGCGCCGAGATCACCGATCAGCTCATCGAGTGCCTCAAGTCGGGCAAGTATCAGTATCTGCGCGTGAACTTCCCCAACGGCGACATGGTGGGTCATACCGGCTCTCTTGCCGCCACCCGTTGCTCCATGGAGGCACTTGACCTGCAGCTCGGCCGCATTCTTCCCGTTCTGGATTCGCTCGGCGGCGTGGCTCTGATCACCGCCGACCACGGAAATGCCGACGAGATGTACGAGATGGACAAGAAGACCGGCCTCCCCAAGGCAGACAAGAACGGCAACTACAAGTCCAAGACCAGCCACACCCTCAACCCCGTTCCCTGCATCTTCTACGACAACACCGAGGCGAGAAAGCACTATAAGGTCAAGGAGAACGGCGCATTCGGTCTTTCGAGCGTAGCCGCCACTACCGTAAACCTCATGGGCTACAAGGCTCCCGAGATGTGGGACGAGTCCATCGTTGAAATCCTTTGAGGAAAGCGCATCATGCAGTATAAAACCGAGCTGCACCTGCATACAGACCTCGTCAGCCCCTGTGCGGATCTTCCTTACACCGAGGCCGCCGAGCGCTACCTTGAGGCCGGATATACCACGATCGTAGTGACCGACCACTATTCCCGTCCCATCGTGGAGCGCGAGGGTAGATCCTGGGAAGAGTCCATGGATCACTTCCTCTCGGGCTACCGCGCCATGAAGGAATACCTTGACGGCAGAGCAAACGTCCTGCTCGGATGCGAGCTTCGCTTTGACGGCTCGCGGAACGATTACCTTGTTTTCGGTGTTACCGAGGAGTTCCTCCGTCAAAATCCCACGTTGAATCGGATGTCCGTTCCGGAGTTTTCCGCTTTTGCGAAGGAAAACGGCCTTCTCTTCGTGCAGGCGCATCCCTTCCGCAATTCGATGACCATCGTCAAGCCGCATTTCCTTGACGGCATCGAGGTCTTCAACGGACACAAGGGACATGATTCCCGAAACTTCCTTGCCCATGCGTACGCCAAGCACTGTGGGCTCATCCCCACCTCGGGAACGGATTTTCACCATCCCGACTCGGTCATCAGCGGCGGTATTCTGACCGACGCCCCCATCACCTCGGTCGAGCAGCTGGTCGCAGTGCTCAAAAGCCGCGACTATACCCTGATCTGCGAGGGGCCCTGCGCCAGAGACGGCGATCTGCACAATATCCACGCAAGCGAATTCTGACCGAAAAAATCTCTTTCCTTTAAGGAGAACCCCTCATGAATTACACATCTCTGGAGGAGCTGCAAGGCGCTTGCGCCGAATGCCAAGCCTGCCCACTCGGAAAAACGCGCACCAAATCCGTCTTTGGCACGGGTGACGTACGCGCCGAGCTGATGTTCGTGGGCGAAGCCCCCGGCGAGCAGGAGGACCTCTCGGGCGTTCCCTTCGTCGGGCGCGCGGGACAGCTTCTGGACAAATTCCTCTACGCCGTGGATATTCCGCGCGAGAAGGTCTATATTGCCAATATCCTCAAGTGCCGTCCGCCGAAGAACCGCGATCCCCTCCCCGAGGAGGAGGACGCCTGCATCGGATACCTGCGTGAGCAGGTCCGCCTGATCCGCCCGAAGCTCATCGTCTGCCTCGGCCGCGTTTCGGCCATGCGCCTGATCAAGCCCGACTTCAAGATCACCAAGGAGCACGGCGAGTGGTTTGAGCGCGGAGGCTACCTGATGACTGCCGTCTATCACCCTGCAGCCCTCCTGCGCGATCCGCGCAAGAAGGAGGATATGCTGGAGGACATGAAGCGCATCAAGCAGAAGCTTGACGAAGGAAAGGAAGAATACGAGACATGAGCTTTTCCGCACTTCTCTCTATCATTCTGACCCTCTTTCTGCTCATGATCTGCGGCTTTGTCTGCCGCAAGAAGGGGATCATTGACACCGTAGCCTCCAAGCGTCTCTCCTCGCTGATCATCTCGGTGGGACAGCCCATGATGATCATCGCCGCCCTGAACAACGCGGAGTATTCGGAAAAAAATCTGAGCATCGCCTGGCAGGTGACGCTGATCGGCTTTGCCATGCACACCCTCCTGGCCATGTCCTCGCTCTTCATCTGCCGCGGCATGAAGGGGAGCGACCGCGGCAAGATCTTTGAATTTTCTCTCGTCTTTGCCAACTGCGGCTTTATCGGCTTTCCCATTCTCGACTCCATTCTGGGACCGGGCGTGGGTAGCTTTATGGGCGCGTTCTACGTCATCAGCTTCCACCTCTTCCTCTGGACCTGGGGCATCTTCATTCTCGGTCGCGGACGCGAGGACATCAAGCTGACGCCGAAGAAGATCCTGCTCAATTACGGCACCGTTCCCTGCGCGATCGGCGTTGTGCTCTATCTGTGCAAGCCGATCTTCACCCTGCCCTCCTTCTTTGGAACCTTCTTTTCCTATCTTGGAAACCTCTGCACCCCCATCTCGGTGCTGGTCACGGGATCGCTCCTGGCTACCATCTCGCTGCTTGCCATGTTCCGCAACGGATGGCTCTATCTGCATTCCGCCATCAAGCTGATCGCCTTCCCCTTGGCGGCCTGCCTGCTTGCCAAGCTTGCAGGGCTTGGCGACACGTACGTTCTGATGGTCACCGCAATGGCGGGCGTACCGAGTGCCGCAACCATCACGATGCTCTCCGAGCTATACGACATTGAGCCCGGATTTGCCTCGCAGACCGTGGGCATGACCTCCATCCTCTCCACGGCCACCCTCCCCTGCGTGATGCTTTTTGCGCAGTGGATCATCACCCTCTGATCAAAAAACACATCGGGGCTACCCGAGACACGCGTCTCGGGTAGCCCCTTTTTGTGTGGGAGATCCGTGCTCTACTGCGCAGAATGCTCTGCGGAATACGGATCAGTTGTATTCGTGATAATAGTTTTCCTCGACGCCGTCGAAGTAGATCGTTCCGCTTCCGGCAGAGGAAACCGAGGTGCCTGCCTCAAAGGTGCAGTCGTTGAAATGTCCCACACTCCAGATATTGGTGTGACCGTAATTGCCGTTATTCTTGAAGGTGCAACCGTTGAAGGTGACGCTCTCCAGCGTGCCGGCAAAGGCGTTGAAGCCCTCGAAAGTGCAGTTGTTGAAGATGAAGGTCGCATCCCCTGCTCCGTCGATGTGGAAGCCGTACACGCTCTCGCCCGAGAAGGTGCAGTTCTCAAAGACGGTCACGCCGCCCTTGGCGTAGGAATAGCGAACGCCGTTGTCCGTGCCCTCAAAGCGCAGGTTCTTG